>JAAXGS010000084.1 GCA_012271225.1 Dehalococcoidia bacterium
GATAACGGAGATGGGAATGGGGGGGCTGCTGGGCGTATCGGCAGGCTCCCATCAGCCCCCGGCGTTCATCATCCTTGAGCATCGCGGAGACCCGCAGGGCGCCCGGCCCACGGTGGCGCTCATCGGCAAGGGTGTGACGTTTGATTCAGGCGGCATCTCCATCAAGCCCGCCGCGAACATGAGCGCCATGAAGGGCGATATGGCAGGCGGAGCCGCCGTGATCGCCGCGATGCAGGCAATTGGCCGGCTGGGGTGCCCCATCAACGTCACCGCGCTGGTTCCCGCAACGGAGAACCTGCCGGGCGGCGCGGCGGCCAAGCCGGGCGATGTTCTCACGGCCATGAACGGCAAGACGATGGAGGTTGAGAACACGGACGCGGAGGGGCGGTTGATCCTGGCGGACGCCCTGTCCTACGCCAACAGCAGGGGCATGTCGCCCCTGATTGACGTCGCGACGCTCACCGGAGCCATTCGCGTCGCGCTGGGAACCGTGGCCATGGGCATGTTTGCGAACGACGATGACCTTGCGCGGCGGCTGGAAGACGCCTCACACGGCACGGGGGAGCGGATGTGGCGCATGCCGCTGTGGGACGAATACAAGGAGCAGATTAAGAGCAGGGTCGCAACGGTCAAGAACACCGGAGGAGGGCCGGCGGGCGGCGCGATCACCGCGGCCAAGTTCCTCCATGAGTTCGCCGGAGACACCCCATGGGCGCACCTTGACATTGCCTCCGTGTCATCAACGGACGCGGAACGCGGCTGGCAAATCCGCGGCGCCACCGGACAGCCCGTCCGCACCCTTGTGCGGCTAATTGAGGACATGGCCGCAGAGTCGACGGGGTGATTCACTACCGGGGCATCACGACACGGACGGCCGGGTGACAGGAGAGGCGGCATGGGATTCACACAGGAAGAGATCGCCCAGGGCAACTACCTGGTCACCGGAGCGACGGGACGGACCGGCAGCATCGTCGTCCGCAAGCTGCGGGACGCGGGCGCAACCGTGCGCGCGCTTGTGCACACAACGCGACCGGACGAGCCCCTCTCCGGAGTCGAATACGTCACCGGCGGTTATGAGGACACGGACTCGCTGGCGGCGGCGTGTCAGGGCATTGACTGGGTGATCGCCTGCGTCGGCGCGCAGTCCGCGGCGCGGGGTCTCCACCTGATTGAGGCGGTGGAATATCAGGGAACGGTGAACCTGACCGAAGCGGCAAGCGCGAGCGGGGTCAAGCACATGGCGCTGATCTCCGTCCGGGGAGCGGATACCCGCTGGAGCTTCTATCCCGTCTACCCCGCCAAGGCTCGCGCGGATCAGCATCTGCTTGACGCGCCGGTGGCCGGAACCGTGTTTCGCCCCGGAGGCATGATTGACACGGGCGGGGATTTGGCGCGGCGCATGGCGCAGACGGTGCGCAGCGGCGGAGCGGTGACCATCTACGGATCACCGGACCAGGCGATGGTCTTCATCTTCCTGGACGAACTCGCCGATTACCTGATCCACGCGCATCTTGAGCGGCGCGCCTATAACGACACTTTCGTCCTCGGTGGGCCCGGCAACATGACCCGCGCGGAATACTGGAAGACGTTCCAGGACCATCTGGGCG
This sequence comes from Dehalococcoidia bacterium, assembly GCA_012271225.1. Classification (GTDB taxonomy): domain Bacteria; phylum Chloroflexota; class Dehalococcoidia; order UBA6926; family UBA6926; genus VXMO01. Next base: position 1,608 of record JAAXGS010000084.1, read on the forward strand.
TCATTCCCAACGTGCGGTATCTGCCGGTGGAGGACATCGTCGCCCTGCGGGAAACGGCGGAGAAGGAGCAGAACTGGCCGCTGGCGCACCAACTGGCGCGGGAGGAGATCGGGGGGCGCGCCACCTCACCCGCCCCGCCGATGGACGTCTACGGACGCCTCTTTGGCGTCACGCAGAGAGATTTTCGCCAGTGGCTCATCGGCGTTCTGCGGGACGTCAGACAGACCGCGGAGTGATGGGGCTCTGCGCCCTGCGGCAAAAAAGCCACCGGGCCGGGGTGGGGGCCGGCCCGGTGACCAGGGATAAAGGAGGGTGAGAGGGTTGTCAGTAATAGTGGGCGGCGGCGGCCGCGCATGAACCTCCCGTCAGCACTTTGAGTACCCGCAGGCAGGGCACATCATGCAGCCCTCGGAGAAGATGAGGACGCCGTAGCAATCGGGGCATTGGGGCTGCGCGCCGCCCTGTGGCGCGCCTGCCCCGGTCGGCGTTCCGGCGAACAGCGCGCTCTGCACCACGGTGTCCACCTCCGCCTCCTGCAGATCACGAAGGTCAAACTTCTCGCCAAACGCCTCCCGCGCCCGGCGGACCAGTTCATCACGCTCCTCATCGGACGGGCGGGCGTGGCGCAGCAGCGCCAGCGCCACCGCGTCCGGCGCGCTCAAAACCTGCTGCCCCTCATCCCATGTCGGAGCGTCCGTGATGCCGCGCAGTTGATCGATGACCTGCTCAACGCCCACGCCGGAGCGCAGGGCCAGCGACGCGAGGCGGCTGACGGCCTCCAGATAGGCGGAATCGCTTGAGCCCGCCTTCCCAAGGTTGGTGAACACCTCAAAGGGGCGCCGTTCCTCATCAAACGTGATGGTGACGTACAGATTCCCGTGCCCTGTCCGGATCCGGTCCGTGACGCTGGTCAGTGTCTGCGGGCGGCTCCGCGGGATGCGGAGCTGCTCCACGGCAGCCGCCTGCTCCTCCGCGGCCGTCCCCGTTTCCAGCACCTGCATGCTCTTTGATCCGTCCCGATAGACGGTGATGGCCTTGCAGCCCGTCTCCCATGCCTGCCAGAACGACCGCGCGATGTCCTCGACGGTGGCATCGTTGGCGAGGTTGATGGTCTTTGACACGGAGTTTGTCGTGTTCTCCTGCCACGCCGCCTGCATACGGACGTGCCAGTCCGGCGCGATGGACATCGCCGTCCGCACCCCGTGCCGGGTGATGAGGTCCGTGACGGCCTCACTGCGGTGGGCCGGATCATTCGCCAGACGGGACAGCGTTTCCTCTGCCCCGTCCTCTCCAACATCCGCGATCAGGGCGCGGCGGACGGGGAGCGGCGCATCCAAAAAGCGCGTGCTGGTTCCGTCATGGTCTTCCCACAGGATGTTGGACCACCACGCCAGCGCGAAATGCGGCTCAATGCCGGAGGAGCAATCCGCCAGCCGGGAGATGGTCCCGGTTGGCGCAATCGTCGTCACGCTGGAGTGGCGAACGGGAGGCATGCCGCGTTCCTTCAATTGCGAACGCTCATACTCCGGGAACGGCCCGCGCTGCGCTGCCAGTTTCTCCGATTCCGACCAGGCCGTCTCGCGGATAAAGTGGCCGACTCTCCGCGCGAGATCCAGCGCCTGTTCCGAATCATAGGGGACGGTCAGATTGACCAGGGCATCCGCCCAGCCCATGATGCCCAGCCCGATACGGCGTGTTTTCAGGTTCACGTCCCGCAGCTCCGGCAGCGGAAACGTATTGACCTCAATCACATCGTCAAGGAAACGGACAGCCGTCCGAACGGTGTCCTCAAGGGACGTCCAGTCAAAGTCCGTTCCGTTCTCAACCAGATGCTTGGCAAGGTCAATGGAGCCCAGACAACAGTTGCCGTAGTTTTCCAGAAACTCCTCGCCGCAGGGGTTGGACGTCTCAATCAGGCCAAGCTGCGGATTCGGCTGCGTCTCCCACACGCGATCCATGAACACCAGGCCCGGATCACCCGTCTGCCACGCGGAACGGCAGATATCGTTCCAGAGGTCCCGCGCGCTGACGGTCCGGGTGACTTGCCCATCCCGGGGGCTGATCAGGTCCCAGTCCCCCCCATTCTCAACGGCCCGCATGAACTCATCCGAAACCTGCACGGAGATATTGAAATTCTGCAGGGAGACATCGTCATCCTTGGCGTGAATGAACTCCAGAATGTCCGGATGATGAATGCTCAACTGCCCCATATGCGCGCCCAGCCTGAACGCGCCCTGTGTCAGCGTCCCGCCAACCGCGGAGTAGAGCTTCATCACGGCGACGGGTCCGCAGGCCATGCCGTGCGTGGTCGCGATGGGATCACCCTTGGGCCGGAGGTTGGAGAAGCCAAAGCCGATGCCGCCGCCCCACTTCTCGATCATGGCGGCATCGGACGCCACCTTCATGATCGATCCCATGTCATCCCTGGGCGAGACGACGAAGCAGGCGCTGAGCGAGCCGCGCCCCTCCTTGCCGGCGTTCACAAGCGTTGGAGAGTTTGGCAGAAAGCGCAGGGAGGCCATGACGCGGTAGAAGCGGCTCGCCCATTCCGCGGTCTCAGCGTCCGATGTGCCAACGCCCCGCTCTCCCTCCGCCACGGCGCGCGCGACGCGGGCAAACAGGCCGCGCGGATCCTCCACAACCTCGTTGTCCGCGTTGCGCGCCAGGTAGCGGTTTTCCAGAATCGCGCGGGAGTTGGGGGACAACTGCGGCTCATCCTCACCGCTCGCGTCCCACTGCTGCGCCGCGGACGGTGGCGCGGACGCGCCGTTCCGCTCACGCCGCAGCACCGCCTCAAGCAGGGTTCTGACGGCCTGTTCCACGTCAGCACCGCTCTCGGCGCCGTTCAGCCGATGGAGCGCCCCCTCAGACCCCGGCATCTGCGTGTCCGCAATCTCGACCAGAATCCGATTCATCACCGCGTCGACGCGCTCCGCGCTCTCCTCTCCCATCTGCGCTGAGAGCATGCTCCGCAACGAGTTTGCATTCAGGGCAACGACGCGTCCCTCAAACCGGTCTGCCTCAATCGACATCTGCTCACCATCCGTTGTTATTCATTCATATCTGCGCCGCGCTGAACCGGATCCGCGTTGCCGGCGGCGCTCATCAGGTGGAGCGCCGCCGCAACTCATCGGCGACGGGGACGCCCCCGCGGGCGAGAGCCGGACCGCTCCGGCGGAAGGAGGGCAAGCTGATCGGATGCGGAGGGCGCCGGGCCGTCACCCAGATTCTCAATGGCCCGGCGGAAATCGTCCTCATCGGCAAAATCGCGGTAGACGCTCGCAAACCGGATGTACGCCACCCGATCCGCCCTGCTCAGCCGGTCCATTGTCAACTCGCCAATCAATTGCGCGCTCACTTCTGCCCGTCCCCGTTTCTGCAGTTCTTCCTCAATGTCGTCGACCATCTTCTCGATCGCGCCGGCCAGGAATGGGCGCTTGGCGCACGCTGTGCGGATGGCGGCGGCGAGCTTCTCACGGCTGAACTCCTCCGTCCGTCCATCTCTTTTGACAACGGACATCGTCGTCGCCAGCATCCGCTCCATTGTGCTGAACCGCGCGCCGCATCGCAGACACTCGCGCCGTCGACGCACCCCTCGATCGCTCTGCCTGGTATCCAGGACCTTCGAATCCGTGTTACCGCAGTGCGAGCACTTCATCTCAGTCCCGCCGTCTCCACCGGAGACGCCTGCCCCGCGATCTGTCCTCACTCCCTTTCCCGCTGTGTTTGCTCCATGCAATGATGCGACGCGCATCAACTACATGTAGGAAACAAAGTTGATAATACTCAACCGCTAGTATGCGCTTGTCAAGCCTCTGTAGCAGTTTATCGGATCGAATCTTAACCGACGGCGCGAGCGCCGCCGCGCGCCGTCTCTTCCATCACGACGCGGCTCCCAAAGAGCATCTCTGGCGGGGCGCGATGCGAGGCCCCAGATTTCTATAATGGCTGATCATGGCAAAAGCGAAGACGCGAAGAAACAGGGCGCGCGGCGCGGCGCCGGCCGACGCGGCCGCGGGCGGCGATCGGCTGATCTCAGAAAATCGCCGCGCCCGTTTCGACTACGAGATTCTTGAGAGCCTGGAGGCCGGCATCGTCCTGACCGGCACGGAGATCAAGTCCGTGCGGGCCGGGCGCGTGTCCCTGCAGCAGTCGTTCGCCCGGATCACCGGCGGAGAGGCGTGGCTGCACGGCATGCACATCCCGCCGTACGCGCAGGGCAACATCTACAACCATGATCCAACGCGCCCCCGCAAGCTGCTGATGCACCGGCGGCAGACGCAGGACATCAAACAGCGCGTGGACTCACGCGGATACACGCTGATTCCGCTGCGGCTCTACATCACGCGCCACCGCGCCAAGGTGCAGCTTGGCCTCGCGCGGGGCCGCAAGGTGTATGACAAGCGTCAGGTGCTGGCCAAGCGGGACGCGGACCTGGAGATGGCCCGAGCGCTGGGCGCGCGGCGCTAGAACACCGCAGCGCCCAACTCGCGTATACTTATTAAGGACGCGGCCGCAACGCAGGGGCGGCCGTGACGCATCGATTGACCCGTTTGGGGGCGCGCGGATTCGACAGGGGCCGGCGCCGGTGCGTGAGCAGGCCGAGGCGCCGTGACCTCGTTAATCCCGCGGCACAAAGAGTAGCTGGCAACACCAAGCAGCTCGCCCTCGCGGCCTAGACACTAGGCAGCGACGTTCGGCATCGCAGCCCCTGCGGGCGATTTCGGGCGCTATTTCAGCGGGGTGCCGCCGCCCGCCAGCCGGTGGCGCGCGGCGAAAGACCAACGCCGGCTTGCCGCTCCCGATCCCTGTCGGCCGGGGTCAGGAGCGACGAGATCACATAGACCGACTAAGCCTGTAGCGCCGCACCAGGGGCCACCTTTGGACGGGGGGTTCAACTCCCCCCCGCCTCCACCATTCCGCTTGCGAGGGCAGAATGAGAAAGCACTGGCTGGCCAGCGTGCTTGCCCTGTGGACTCTGGTGATCGTGGCATATATGCTGTGGTACTTCGTGACAACGGCATGACCATTCCGGCAGAACATCGCCCGGCACTTCGCACGCGCATACCGCATACAATCAGGACGATCGGGCAATCAGACCGAACACGCACTTGGGAGGCGTTGTGGCGCGATTCATCGAGGTGGAGGTTGAGGCGGGCGGCAACTGCGATTATTCGCTCCATCGCGTCTTCAGCGTCGTCGATGAGCCGCGCCGGGTCATGCACGTGGAGGCGCCCGGACGACGGGACGAGGTTTCAATGGTCGAGGTAACCGGTTGGAGCGCTGACGGCCCCTGCCCCGCCTATGCCGCCATCGTCGAGGACTCCGGCGAGGGGCACGCGCTGCTCATCTACGGCGGAGACGATGGCATTCGAACGCGCCCGCTTGGCTCAGAGACGCCATGGAGCCTCACGGACCCCGCGCAGACCGGCGAGCCGTGCCTCCTGTTGGACAAATCGACGCCGTTTGTCCCTGCCCCATAGCGCAGCACGGAGTGTGTTTCAGGAATGTCCATCTCACGCGTAAAAGCATGGGAATACGCGGAACAGGTCCTTTCACGCCCAAACCGCCGCCTTGAGGTGACAGCGCGGCGCGGCAGAGGGGGGCTGACGCTGCTGCACCGCGGCCGCGCGCTCACCCGCTGTTATGACACCGGTGTGGGCAGAACGCAGGCGGAGCTCGTCGCGCGGGCACTCGGCGTGGAACTGCCCGCCATGGGGAACGCCGTGACGGTTGGCGTCAGCAGCGGCGTCCTCTACCGCGCGGTCTCCATCTCCAGCATGGACCCGCGCAGGGAGGACATCTGGCCGCTGTTCCGCCGCCTGCTGGAGGAGGCGGAGGCCATGCGCGCAGGCGTCAGCGAGATGGAGGACTGAATGTGATCCGGCGGCAGAACACGGCAGAACAGCGCGGAGTTTCACCCAACCAGGACCTGTTGACAGACAGAGAGAGCGCCGCGTATAGTGTTTCAAAAGCAGGCGCAGTTCAAGTAATGAATACGCAATCGCACAGAAACAGTCCTTCAGTGATCGCGCTGGCGCAACGCGCCGCGGTGACATGCTCGTGTTGCTGTATGCCCACCCAGGGGCGGGAGGCCGGACCACTGTCATAAACCGGCCTCAATGACACAGCAGCGCCGGGCCTGACCACGCAGGAGCAAGCGCACCAAACCGCCCCGACACACATCGGGGCGGTTTTTTGTATCCGCCGCAACCGATCACAGGCAAGGGCGCACCGCACAGCAACCGACAATCGCAGAGACCATCGGACACACAGAGAGAGACGGAAGGGAACACAGGGGGATCCCACAGGATGACGACCATCGAGAATTTGAGAACGCACTGGACTGAGGAGCGGCTCGCCCGGGCCAGCGCGGAGCTTGAGAACGCGCACCCGCAGGAGATTGTGCGGTGGGCGCTGGACAACTTCTTTCCGGACATCACGCTGGCCTGCAGCTTTGGCGGCGTCTCCGGCATGGCCCTGCTTGACATGGCGATGAAGATCAACCCCGCCGTCTCCGTTTTTTACGTCGATACGGACTTCCTCTTTCCTGAGACGCACAACCTCAAGGACAGGACCGCCCGCCGCTACGGCATCCGTCCCATCGCGTTCAGGACGGACGTCACGGTTGCGCAGCAGGCGGCGCTGCACGGCCCGGAGCTCTGGAAGATCGACCCCGACCTCTGCTGCGAGATTCGGAAGGTCGGCCCCAACGGGCAGGCGCTGGCGGGACAGCGCGCATGGATCGCCGGCCTGCGCCGTGATCAGGGAGATACGCGCAAGGACGTCGCCATCGTCGCATGGGATGCCAAGTTCGACCTCATCAAGGTCAATCCGCTGGCAACGTGGACGGAGGATGACGTCTGGGCATACATCCACGCCAACAAGGCGCCGTACAACGATCTGCATGAACGCGGCTATCCCAGCATCGGCTGCACCAACTGCACGCGCGCCGTCCTGCCCGGCGAGGACCCGCGGGCCGGCCGGTGGGCCGATTTTGAAGACAAGGTGGAGTGCGGCATTCACATCGATCCGGAAACGGGCAAGGTCGTTTCCACAACGGCGGCGGGCTAACGGACAACCCGCCCCACTGTGACGACCCGGGCAACAGCAGAACAGCGCAGAACGCGGACACGGACAACCAGGAGGAAAGGCGTGACGGAAACGACAGATCGACAGGGAGTGACAGTCTGGTTTACCGGGCTGTCAGGCGCGGGCAAGAGCACAATTGCGGAGCGGCTGCTCGCGCTGCTCAGGGAGCGCAGCATCAAGTCAGAGTTGCTGGACGGCGATGTTGTGCGCACGAACCTCAGCAAGGGGCTGGGCTTCAGCAAAGAGGATCGGGACACCAACATCCGACGCATCGGATTCGTCAGCAGCCTGCTCACCCGCAACGGCGTGGTGAGCATTGTCTCCGCCATCTCGCCCTATCGCGACGTGCGCGATGAGGTGCGTCGGGAGATCGGCAGCTTCATTGAAGTCCACGTCCACGCATCTCTGGATGAGCTTGTGAGGCGCGACGTCAAGGGCCTGTATGAAAAGGCGCTCAGGGGCGAGATCCCCAACTTCACCGG
>JAAXGS010000085.1 GCA_012271225.1 Dehalococcoidia bacterium
CCGGGGTGACGGCGTCCAGATCCGTGTCCGGCCGTGTGAGGAACGGCCCGCCGGACGCGGTGAGAATCAGCCGCCGCAGGGAGTCCGGCGGCTCGCCGGCAAGGCATTGCCACAGCGCGCTGTGCTCACTGTCAACGGGGAGAAGCGCCGCGCCGCGCCGTTGGGCCTCCCGCTGCACAATCTCCCCGGCAACAACCAGCACCTCCTTGCTCGCGAGCGCGAGGGCCTTGCCGGTCTCAATGGCGGCAAGCGCGGGGGCAAGCGCGGCGAGGCCGGGGACGGCGACGACAACCGTGTCCACCTGCGGGCTGCGCGCGATCTCCGCCAGCCCATCCGGCGTTGACGATTCACCCGCAATGGCCATGGACGGGGCGAACTCCGCAACCTGGGCGCGGAACGCGTCACTGTCACGGCCCGCCGCGAGACCCACGATGCGAAATCGCTCAGCGTTGCGCCGAACCACATCCAGCGTCTGCGTCCCGATGGAGCCGGTTGAACCAATGACGGCGATGCGCCGCTGTGTGTCTCCCATGTCACTCCATAGTAGTGATGGTTGAGGCGTACAGGAAAACCGCCGGAATGATCACGATCAATGAATCGAGGCGGTCGAGGACGCCGCCGTGCCCGGGCAGGAGGACGCCGGAGTCCTTCACCCCGGCGAATCGCTTGAGCCGAGACTCCCCGAGGTCTCCAATCTGCCCCAGAACGGACAACGCGGCTCCAAGCGCGATGGCGGTGAGCAGAGGCAGGCCGTCAAGGTCCAGTATCCACACAAGCGCCGCGCTCACAAGGACCGCGCCGCCCACGCCCGCCGCCGCGCCCTCCCACGTCTTTCCGGGGCTCAGCGCGGGCGCGAGGCGGTGACGCCCAAAACGTCGTCCGATGACGTACGCGGCGGTATCGGATGCGAATGCGACGGCGATGGCATAGGACAGCCACATGAGACCGTCCGGCCCGTTTCTCAGGGCAAAGCCGCTCGCCAAAAGCGCGCCCGGATACCCCGCGGCGGCGACCGTGGCGGCCCAACTGCGCGCCCCGTCCCAACTTCCCGTTCTGAACGCGAACAGCGCCGCGCCCAGAGACCCCGTCCCGATGGCGGTCAGGGCAATCAGCATGGCGGATGTGTCCCCGCTGTGGGCGGAGAACAGGAACGCGCCGCTGCCGAGCGCCGACAGCGGCCACAGGACACGGCCAAACCGCGACAATAACCTCCGCAGTTCCCAGATGGCGAGAAACACCGCCGCGGATGTGATGATGAGCAGGGGAACACCGCCCAGCGCGACGCACACGGCGAGAACGGGGAGTCCGACGGCCGCGGTGGCGAGTCGCAGCGGCAGGACACTTGCGCTGCGGGTTGCGTGTTCTCCTGTGCCGCTATCCATTGCCGGGCCTCAGATTCCGGGCCTCACGGTGCGGGGAGCGATGGAGCGGCCGGCGCCGTGACGGCGGCCGGCCGGGATCAATCAGCCTCAAGTGCGCCGAAACGCCGCGTGCGGGCCGCGTAGGTATCCAGAGCCTGATTGACGTCGTCGGGCCCAAAGTCCGGCCACAGGGTGGGGGTGAAATAGAGTTCGGCATATGCGCCCTGCCAGAGCAGAAAGTTGCTCATTCTCAACTCGCCGCCGGTGCGGATGATGAGATCGGGATCCGGGAGGCCGCGCGTGAGCAGCCGCTCCCCAAACTCCTGTTCAGTCAGGCTCTCCGCCGGCCGGCCGTCACGAATGAGGCTCCGCGCCGCTTCCAGGATGTCCTGCCGGCCGCCATAGTCGAACGCGACGCTGAGCGTGATGCCGGTGTTCGCGCCGGTCATGGACACCACGCGGTCGATGGCCTCCGCAATCTCGCGGCCAATGCGGTCCTTGCGCCCAAGGTGGAGCAGACGCGCGCCCTGCTCATGCAGGCGCGGCGCATCATGCTCGATTGCCGTCGCAGCGAGCGCGAGCAGGCTCTCGACCTCGGCGGCGGGCCGGCGCCAGTTCTCCGTTGAAAAGGCGTAGAGGGTCAGGTAGCGCACGCCCCGATCAGAGAAGGCGCGCACGATGTCATACAGCCTGACGCGGCCGCGCCAATGTCCCTCTTCCCGCGTCAGGTGATGCTTTTGCGCCCATCGGCCATTGCCGTCCATCGTGATCGCGACGTGCAGGGGGGCGGCAGGCTGCGGGGCTGTCGAGTTGCCGGACTGCGTCATACGCGGGTGGGGCAGGGATCAGACTTCCATCACGGCCGCTTCCTTGGCCGCTCCCATCTGATCGATCTGCCCGGTGTGCTGATCCGTGATTTTCTGAAGCCGGTCAGCCGCCCGGCGTTCCTCATCCTCAGAGATTTCCTTGTTGCGCTGGAGACGGCGCAGATGATCCATCGCGTCCCTGCGCACATTGCGGACTGCGACGCGCTCATCCTCCGCCTTTGAGCGGACCAGCCGGCTCATTTCCCTGCGCCGTTCCTCTGTCATCTGCGGGATGGGGATGCGGAGCGCCTGGCCGTCCGCGGCGGGGGAGAGCCCCAAATCCGTCTGCAGAATGGCCTTCTCAATCGCGCCGGTGAGTGATCGGTCATACGGCTGCACAACAAGCAGGCGCGGCTCCGGCGCGCTGATTGTCGCAAGCTGTTTCAGCGGCGTGGGCGTGCCGTAGTACTCAATGCGCAAATCCTCGATGAGCGTGGGGGAGGCGCGGCCTGTGCGGATGCCGGCCAGTTCCCGCTCCAGGACCTCGCACGTGCGCCGCATCCGTTTCTCGGCATCGGTCAGAATCTCCTGCGTCATCGCTCTTCTCCCTCTCGCCGCGCGGCGCGGTCATCGTTCGCCGCTGGCGTTGACGAGTGTGCCAATCGGCTCTCCCGTCAGTATTCTGCCCAGGCTGCCGGGGTCGAAGATGTCAAAAACGACGATGGGCAGGTTATTGTCCATGCACAGCGTCAACGCCGTGCTGTCCATGACCCCCAGACGAAGATTCAGCGCGTTCATGTAACTGATGCTTGAATAGCGCGCGGCTCCGGGGTGCTCATTCGGATCGGAATCATAGATCCCGTCCACCTTGTTCTTGGACATCAACAGTGTATCCGCGTCGACCTCAATGGCCCGCAGGGCCGCCGCGGTATCCGTGGTCATGTACGGATTGCCGGTTCCGGCGGCGAACACAACGATGCGTCCTTTTTCCATGTGGCGGATTGCGCGCCGACGGATGTACGGCTCCGCCACCGCCTGAATTGCGATGGCGGACAGGGTGCGGACGTCCGCGCCAAGGCCCTCAAGCGTGTTCTGCAGGGCCAGGGCATTGATCACTGTGGCAAGCATTCCGGAATAGTCCGCCGTGGCCCGGTCCATGCCGGACTCCTCAGCAATGCGGCCGCGCCAGATGTTGCCGCCCCCGACGACGATCCCAACCTGGATGCCGAGTCGCAGGGCATTGCAGACCTCACTGCCGATCAGCCGAACGGATTCGACGTCAATTCCGGACGAGCGCCGGCCCATGAGCGACTCGCCGCTGACTTTGAGCAGAACCCGCCGCGGTGTGTTGCCGTCCAGCGTCGGGGCTCCTTTCCGGCGTCGCTGCCGAGATTCAGTCCTCGCCCAGGCCGTATCGGACAAAGCGCCGGATGAGGACATTCTCTCCCACCCGCGCCGCCGTGTCCGTCAGCAGGCTGCCGATGGTCCGGCCGGAGTCCTTGACAAAGGGTTGATGGACCAAACGCGGCTCCCCCGCGGACGTGTCCAGGTCGTCGAGCGGGCGCTCATCGTCGATGGCCTGCGGGTTCATCGCGGCGATCTGCAGCGCGATATCGTGCGCGAGCTCCTTGAAGTCATCCGTGCGGGCAACAAAGTCTGTTTCACAGTTCAACTCAACGATGACGCCGATTCTCCCGCCCGCGTGGACGTAGGTCTCAATCAGCCCCTCGTTCGCGGCGCGCGACGCCTTTTTGGCGACTGTCGCAATGCCGCGCTCTCTGAGGAGCGCCACGGCCTGGTCCATGTCTCCCTGCGCATCTTCAAGCGCGCGCTTGCAGTCCATGATCCCGGCGCCGGTGCGCGTCCGAAGCTCCTTGATGATGTCAGCCGAGATTGTTGTCACGTCTTTACTCCTGCCGCCACTCGCGGCGTGTCCTGTCTGCGGTTCTGTTACCGGTTCCACACCAGCGCGGGGTCAGTCGGGGCAGGGGCGTCTGCGGGCTCAGGCCGTCGCGGCCTCTCCCTCCTGCGCCAACCGTTGCGCGCCGGCCATCCCCTCGATGATGGCATCCGCGATGCGCCCCGTCATCAGCCTCAGCGCGCGGATGGCGTCGTCATTCCCGGGAATCGGGTGGTCTATGAGTTCTACGTTGCAGTCCGTGTCGGCAATCGCGACAATCGGGATTCCGATCTTGCGCGCCTCCGCGACGGCAATCTTCTCGCGGGCGGCGTCGATGATGTACAGCGCTCCGGGCATTTCCGTCATCGTTTTGATGCCGCTGAGATAGCGATTGAGCTTGGCGATTCGATCCTCAAGCCGCCCGGCCTCCTTCTTGGGCAGGAAAGTGAACTCCCCCTTGGCCCGTCGATCTTCCTGCCGCACCAGGTAGTCAATGCGGGACTGAATCGTCCTGAAATTCGTCAGCGTGCCGCCAAGCCACCTCTGGTTGACGAAGGGCTGTTCCGAGCGCGCCGCCTGGGTGGCGATGGCGTCCTGCGCCTGCTTCTTGGTGCCAACGAAGAGTATCTTCTTTCCGGACTCCGCCACGCTCTGAACAAAATCCGCTGCGGCCTCAAGCCGGTTGAGCGTCTTCTGCAGATCAATGATGTGGATGCCGTTCCGTCGGGTGAAAACGAACGGCTTCATCTTTGGGTGCCACCGGCGGGTGGGATGGCCAAAGTGGACGCCGGCCTCAAGCAGCGCCTTCATGGTGATTTCCGGGGTCTCGACGGTCTCCTGCGCGGGCGTCGCGTTCGTTGGTTGTATCGCATCCGGCGCCGGGCTTGCCGGGCTGTCGCCAACAGGCGCCGTGCTCACATTGGCCGTTACTGTTCCGCCGTCAGTCGTCAAGAGCCCACCCCTTTGTATCTATCCGCCGCTATCCGCTCTCCGTTGAGGCTCAGTATAGCACGCGCCCGTTGGGGATACCGCGCCGACGGTTGACCGTGAATACGGACGCCCCTACAATCGTACAGACCACCACCGGCCGTGAAATCACACGGATGATGACCACACGGGGCGCGGCGGTGGCTTGTGGTGGATGAACGGCCAGGCTCTGTGTGGATCGGGGTAAAGGAATGTCACCGCGATACGAGTACGATTGCCCGAGTTGCGAACAGCACTTTGAGCTTCGGCAGGGCTTCGATGCCGATCCCGTCGCTCCGTGTCCCTCATGCCAAACGTCGAGCAACAGGGTTCTGGTTATGCCGCAGATCGTGTACAAGGCCGGCGGATTTTACACGAGCGACCAGCGCAACACCGGCTTTGGCAGCTATTGGAACCGCAGAGCGGAGCGGGAAGACCGCGGTGAGATGAATCCTGAGACGGGAGAGGGCGCGTTCTAGCCGCGCCGCGCTGGTAGTTGTCTCTTCACAGCTCGACGTCATGAGTTGCGCCGGGTGGTGATCCACACACAGGGGCCGTAGCAATGCCGATGTATGACTATCTGTGTCAATCCTGCGGGCACACGTTCTCCGTGCGGCAGGGCTACCATGACGTTCGTGAGGCGCAGTGTCCGCAGTGCGAGGGTCCGGCGGCGCAGCGCATCTCCATGCCGGCCATCATTTTCAAGGGCAGCGGGTTCTACGTGAACGACTACGGCGGCCGCCGGACCGGGTCGCCGTCGAGCGATTCCGGCGACGACGGGGACTCGCCCGCCGGCGACTCCGGCGGCGATGATCATCACGAGGCCCCGGCGAGCGCGCCGGAGCATTCTCACCCTCATCCCCACCCGCACCCTCACTAGTCTCTGAACGGATGGGAGCGTCGTCCGATGCGCGTCGTTATTCAGCGCGTCTCGCGCGCCCGCGTGTCTGCGGGGGGCGAGATGATCGGAGAGATCGGCGCGGGCGCGCTTATTCTCGCAGGCGTTCGAACGGATGACACGGAGGATGACGCGCGCTATCTCGCCGGCAGGATTGCCGAACTGCGCATCTTCCCGGACGCGGACAGGCATTTTGAGCGCTCCGTCAAGGAGACCGGAGGGGCGCTGCTCGTCGTCAGCCAATTCACGCTGTACGCGGACACGCGCAGGGGACGCAGACCCAGCTTTACAGAGGCTGCGCCGCCGGCCGAGGCGGAACGCCTTTATGAGACGCTGATGACCGAGTTGCGCGCCCACGGCCTGGAGGTCCGGGCCGGGCGTTTCGGCGCTGTGATGGACGTTGAGCTTGTGAACGCCGGGCCCGTCACCATCATTCTGGACAGCGCGGACAGGCTCCGCGCCCGGCGCGGCGGCTAGACCGGATAGAGCGTCAACGCCACGGAGACAAGCCCCAGCACAAGTGCGACGATCAGGGCAAGGGAGATGCCCACGAACCACGGGATGAAGCGGGCGAACGGCAGCGGCTCCTCCGGCGGCCTGTGCGCCGACGACCCCGATGCGTTGAGGAGGGTGTCCAGCGCCTGACCGTCCAGCACCGCGACCCCAGCCTCCCGCGCGCGGCTGCGCGCATTCGCAGAGAACGCTGCATTCGTTATCAGGAAACCGCGTTCCGCCTGAAGCGACCCCATTTGGTTGCTCAACTCCTCGACGATGGCCGGGCCCAGCGTGTCCGCCTCGCCGCGCAACTCAAATCGCGCAAGCGCCCGGTGTCCGCGGCCCTGCAGGATGACGAGATCGCCCGGGACTCCTGCCGTGTTCCGCTGTGCGGTTGGGATCGCATACCCCCCGCGGCTGAGGTAGGCGAGGACGACGTCCCGAACCAGATCGCCGTTGTATGCCATCAAGCGGTCAGAACCGGACGGTTTCCATGGACGCAAGCCGCTGATGGGGTTGTTGTGAGCTATCGGACGCCCTTATCGGCGGCGCCTGCGTGATGCGTGGGGCCTCATGCTTGGCGGCAGGCGCTTGCCGCCGCCGGGTCCGCGGTAGGACGGCTCACCCGGCTCGTGGTTCTCGACGCGCGCCGGGGCCTGTCGTCGTGGCGTTTCGTTTTTGGTTCGCCGGCGTTTCCAGATCCAGATGTAGACGGGTATCATCACCGCCGTGAAATACACCGTTGAGCCGATGATGATCCCGGATTGATACTCCAGCAGGAATTCACCCAACGGCGTGCCGGCCTGATTCTCGATCAGCCATTCCATCGTCCACGGGAGATGCAGCGGGTTCAGGACAATGAACCCGACGGCAACAAGGCCGATGATGTAGTTCCGGTATGCTTTCCTCATGATCTCTGCGGCGCGCGATGCGGCATTATCTTCTAACGCAACCGTGTCGAGTTATCGTGGGGTTAGCGGGCGAATGCTGTCAACGCCGCGTCATCAGAGGGCGGCGGGCATGGCAGCCTGCCCCTGACTGAAAATGACATAATATTTATTGTGCGAAGTTGGATACCCGTGCCGCCTTCTCCGCCTATCCCTTTGCGGCGCTCCCCCGACTCCAGGGGTTATGTGACGGCGTTGCCTGAAAGCGTACAGCGGGCTGTTGCCCTTGCGGTATGTCCGTCCGACCAGGGGCCGGATCAGGTTCTCGCCGTTCTGCGTCCCGCAGAGCATGATGATCCGCTTGGCGGTCTGTGGGGCCTGCCGGCCGCCACTCTCCGCCCGGGTGAATCTCAGCAAGACGCCGTGGCGCGTGTCTTTCGAGACAAGCTCGGGCTCATTCCGTTTTCAAACGCGGCTGCTGTCGCTGACGGCGCGCAACAGCGGGACGGCCACACGCTGACCATGACCCTCTACTCCGTTTCATGGAGCGGCGGTGATCTCCGCATCAATCTCGATGGCATGCGCCCGCAGGACCCGCCGGCGGGCACCCTGTATGAGTCATGGCGATGGGCGCGGCCGGATGAGTTGCGGCCTGCGGCGGAGCGCGGCTCCCTGTGCGCGCAACTCTACCTTGGCCGCCTTAACTCCGGCATACGGGCCGGCTGAAGTAAACGCCCTCGCCTCGCCGGCTCCCGCCCGCTCATTGTGTTGACGTAACTCGCGTCAATCCCTGCTGCTGCCCGCCCCGGAGTCAGGCGGTCATGGCGGGTGACGATGATGCCGGATCACGGTCGTCACGTGGAGCGGAGGCAATCTGAAGCTCAACCGCCGCGCGCAGTTCGTCCAGCCCGCGGCGCGCCGCCGCTGAAATGGGGATCACGGCGAGGCCCGGGACGGCGTTCAGCGCGTGGTCGATGAGCCGCCGGTGCGTCTCCGACGCTTCAGAGTCCACGAGGTCCATCTTGTTCATGACGAGGATGCGCGGCTTGTCCGCCACGGCAAGCTCGTCCAGCAGCTCGATGACGGATCGGTACTGCAGGGTTGCCGCGGAGGCGTGCGCGTCTGCAACGTGCAGCAGAACATCGGAATCCCGCAGCTCTTCCAGGGTGGCCCGGAACGCCGCCACAAGGCTGTGCGGCAGCTTCTGAATGAACCCGACGGTGTCCGTCAGCAGGGCCTGTCCGCCCGCCGGCAGGCGCAACATCCGGGTGATGGGGTCCAGCGTTGCGAACGGTTTGTCCGCCGCCAGAACGTCTGATCGCGTCAGCGCGTTCATCAGCGTGCTCTTTCCCGCGTTCGTATAGCCGATGAGTGAGACGGTCGGCAATCCCTTGCTGCGGCGCGACTCTCGATGCTGCGCGCGCCGCCGCCGCACCTCCTCCAACTGGCTCCGCAGCCGCGTAATGCGGTTGCGAACCAGCCGGCGGTCCGTCTCGAGCTGTGATTCTCCGGGCCCGCGCGTTCCGATGCCGCCCCCCAGCCGCTCAAGATGGCTCCACTGCCCTCTCATGCGCGGCAACAGGTACTCGTGTTGCGCCAGAGCGACCTGCAGGCGGCCCTCCATCGACTGCGCCCGCTGCGCGAAAATATCCAGAATCAGGGCCGTCCGGTCCAGCACCTTGACCGCGAATGCCTCTTCGAGGTTGCGCTGCTGCGTGGGCGTCAGTTCATGATCGAGGATCACCGTGGTGACGCCCGCGTCATGGACAAGCCTGCGCATCTCCTCCAGCTTTCCTTTGCCGATGTAGTGCGGCGTCAGGCGGTCAAGACGTTGACGCTCAACGGCGATGACCGTTGCGCCGGCGCTTGTGGCAAGGGCGCTCAACTCCTGCAGGGATTCCTCAAGCGACCACGCCTCCGCCCTGCCCTTGACGGCGGCGCCAATCAACAGGGCTCGCTCTCCGGACCGCGTCGTTGCGCCGTTGCCCCCCTCGGGCCGCGCGCCGTTCCGCCGTTTGCTCATCTGCCTCCGTGCGCCGCGCGGATCAACCATCCCTAGGCGCGTGTCATTCGTTCAAGTATAGGAACTGCCGAATAGCCCCTGCCGTGAATCACGTATTCCTCACACGTACAATACTGAAATGACCATGGACGCGAACGATCCGGAGGCTGTTTCCGGGGCGATTCAGACACCGACTGAAAACGGGAAACGCGGGTTGTCGCCGGGGCTGGGCCTGGCGCTGCTGCTGGCCTTTCTCCTGCTTGCCGTCGGCGCGCGGGCGGTCTTTGTGTCTCCGCCGGCGGAGCAGGACGGAAATCACTTTGCAATCCTGTCAGAGGCGCTGCGGGTCTATGAGGAAACGTCCGGAGCGCCTCTCAGCCTGGAGCAAGAGGACATCACCAGGGCCGTCTATCTGATGACCCTGTCGGCCGTCGAAGGGCCGGACAGCGTCGTTTTGCAGACCTTCCGCAGGGTGGCGGCGGAGGTGGAAGAGTCCGATGAGCGCGTGCCCGCCGCTGTTCCCGCGGGCCTCGAGGATGTCTGGCGCGCGGCGGAGATTCTGCGCCGGGACTACCCGGACGCCTCGCCGGCAGACATGACGCAGGCGGCCCGCCGCGGTCTTTTTGTGCGCGGGCAGGACCCCGCCCTGACGTTCCTCGATCCGGGCGAATACGAAGATGTGCAGGAGTTCTTTTCACAGAGCACGTATGAGGGCATCGGCGCGCGGGTTGGAACAATTGACGGCGTCAATGTGATCACGGATGTCTTTCTGGGCAGCCCGGCGGAGCTGGCCGGGCTGCGGCCCGGCGACAGCATCGTCGCCGTGGACGGCGTTCCCACGCAGGAACTGGCGGTCGATGAACTGGTGGAGATCGTCAAGGGCGCCAGTGGAACGGAGGTGGCGCTTGAGATTCGGCGTCCATGGGACGGCCCCGATCCCGCGTTCACCGTCACGATCGTCCGGGAAACTGTCCCGACATCCCTGGAGGCGCGCATCCTGGGCGAGGACACGGGGCGGCCGCCTGTTGGCTACATCATGATTGAGCGTTTTTACGCGGGAACCGGCGAGGACTTTCGCGCCGCCCTGACAACTCTCCTCGACCGTGACATCCGCGCCCTCATTCTGGATCTGCGCTTCAACCCCGGCGGATCGCTGTCCGGCGCAATGGATGTGGTCAGCGAGTTTGTGCCCGAGGGGCTTGTCATGCGCGAGATCACACATGACGGCAATCGCATTGAGTGGAGCGTGACGGAGGACGGTCAGGCGTTCGATATTCCGCTGGCCGTGCTGGTCAACGGTTATTCCGCCAGCGCGTCCGAGGTTGTGGCCGGGGCGCTGCAGGATCACGGGCGGGCCGCGGTCTATGGATCACCCACGTACGGCAAGGGAAGCGTGCAGGCCTTTCAGGAATTGAGCGACGGCTCCGCCTTGTACGTCACCGTCTCACGCTGGTACACGCCCGCCGGGCGGCAGATTCAGGATACGGGCATCCATCCGGACTATCTGGTGATTCTTCGGCTGGACGACTATCTGGAGGGCCGGGACACGATCCTCGCCACAGCCTACGCGGATCTCACTGACGCGCTGGGGGCGACGCTGTTCGGGGCGGCGTAGCCGCCCTGCCCCGCGCGGTCACCAAGGGAACGAGACGAACCGCTCTGGCGTGATTCGCAGGAATGGCAGCCGCCTGGCTGGTGATCAGTCGTTCCCGCCCGCGTCGTCACCGCCGCCCAGATAGGCCTCGGGATTGCCGATGAACTTCTGGCGTTCGGAGAGGCTCTTGAAGTAGTACCACTTGCCGTCATGCCGAAACTTGGTGCCGACACGCGCGTTGCCGTTGTCGATCTCGGTCACTTCGGTATCGGAGAACTCGTACCCCGTCACAGGATCCTTCTCAGCCATCTCCGCCCCCCTCA
>JAAXGS010000086.1:0-3437 GCA_012271225.1 Dehalococcoidia bacterium
GCCCTGCAGCGCATCGCGGCAAACCTCCCCCTGCAGGCGCCGCTCTTCGATCCCGCGGCGCTGACCGACCGCTCCGAGGCGTTCCTGATCTCAGAGCTGATTCGTGAGGGCGTGTTCACCGTGTACGGCGACGAGGTGCCCTACGCGACGGCCGTGGAAATCGAGGCGCACAGCCCGAACGACGCGGAGCACGGGGGCAAGGACTACATCGAGGCGTGCGTGTACGTGGAACGGGACTCCCAGCGGGGCATCCTGGTGGGGCGGGGCGGACGGGCGCTCAAAGAGGTCGGGGTGCGCGCGCGTCCCGGCATCGAGGAGCTGCTGGGGCGCCCCGTCATGCTCAGGCTGTGGGCGCGAACGCGGCCACGCTGGCGGAGGGACGAGCGCTTTCTCAGGGCGCTGGAGGACTAGCCGCCGCGCTCACGGGTAGAGGCGGTGCGCTGCGATATACCGCGCCACGGCGTCCGGCACGATTCCCCGCATGGGCGCGCCGTCCGCCATCATCCGCCGCACGGACGATGAACTGATGTCCACGCGGGGCGCGTCTTCCAGAATGATGACGCGCTCACGCAAGCCCGGAACGGCGGCGGAGACCGCGCTCACGTCCGAGGGGCCTGAAGCCGCGCGCGGCATGACGATGAGCGAGCACAGGCGCGCAAGCTCCTGCGGCCTGCTCCAGCGCGGCAGATCGTCCAGCGCGTCCGCGCCCAGAATGAAAAACCACTCAGTCGGCGCGTCCGCCCGCTCTGCCAGATGGGTCAGCGTGTCCACGGTGTAGGAGGGGCCGGGCCGCGTCACCTCCACGTCCAGGACGGCGCAGGCCTCCTGACGCTGAACAGCCAGGTGCGTCATGGCGAGGCGGTGCGTGGCCGCTGCGACGGCCTGCCCCTCCTTGAGCCACTGCTCGCCAGCGGGAATGAACAGCACCGCGTCCAGCCCCACTCGCGCGCGCGCCTCCCGCGCGATCATCAGGTGCCCGGCGTGGGGCGGGTCAAAGCTGCCGCCGAGGACGCCAATTCTTTTTGCTGCTCTCACCGCCAGATGACCTCGGTCTCGCCAATCAGCACCCAGTCCCCCGGCGCGGCGCCCGCGCGCTCCAGCGCGTCAATCGCGCCGACGTGTCCCAACTCCCGCCAGAACTGGGCCGCAACGGCCATGTCGCTCATGTCCACGCCGCTTGCCAGCCGCTCAAGGCGCGGGTGGATGAGCCGCCAGACGCCGTCGTCCTCCGCGTTCACAATTGGCGCGATCCGCGCCGGCTCCGGACGCAGGATCACCTCCGGCTCCGCGCTCTCCTGCGCGGGCACTGCAGCGCGCGCCTCACGGTCGGCCTGCACGCGGCGGAAGGCCGCCGTCATCAACTCCGCTACACCCTCGCCCGTCACCGCGGAGATGGCGTGCGCCTCAGTGACGCCCTCTGCGGCGAATTCAGCCCGCAGCGACGGGATTCTCTCCCGCGCCTCCGGCATGTCCACCTTGTTGATCGCGATGATCTGCGGTTTCTCCTGCAGCGGCGCCTCATGGAGCGCCAGCTCGCGGTTGATTGCCCGCCATGCGTCCGTCACGTTCGGCAGGCTGCCGTCGATGATGTGGATCAGGACGGCCGTCCGCTCAACATGGCGCAGAAACTGGTCACCCAGTCCCTTGCCCGCGTGCGCGCCCTCGATCAGCCCCGGAATGTCCGCGAGGATGAAGCTGCTCCATCCAATATCCACAACTCCCAGATTGGGCTCCCGCGTCGTGAATGCATAGGCCGCCACGCGCGGCCGCGCGCCCGACCCGCTGGCGAGCAGGCTGGATTTGCCGGCGTTCGGCAGACCCACCAGGCCAACATCCGCCAGCAGCTTCAGGTCAAGCCTGACGTCGACCCGCTCGCCGGGCTCGCCGCCCTCCGCGAGACGCGGGGCGCGATTGACGGAACTCGCAAACCGTACGTTCCCCCGGCCGCCCGCGCCCCCTCGCGCCACCACTGCGGTCGCGCCGTCATGCTCCAGATCCGCCGCGCCCGATGTTTTCTCGCCCGTCCACGTGATAATCGTCCCCGTTGGAACGCGCAGAAGCAGATCCTCGCCGTTCCGTCCGGTCTGTTTCTTTCCGCGCCCCGGCTCGCCGTTCCGCGCCGCATACCGCAGCTGCCGACCGTAGTCCTGCAGCGTCATCACATTCTCATCAGCGCGAAAGATCACGTCACCGCCCGCGCCGCCGTCTCCACCGTCCGGCCCGCCAAACGGGACATACTTCTCCCGACGGAATGAGACAGCGCCGCGGCCGCCGTTTCCCCCACGGACGTGGATGTAAGCCTGATCAATCATCTATCCAGAATATCGTGAGAATCATCATCTTGACTCTCTTAACGGCGTGCGTCCTGTGGGCGCGTATTCCGGCCTGTGTTTCGTGGACGGGGGAAATCCTGTGGAAAGCGGCTGTTAGCGCCGGTTGAGAGGTGAAGACGCGATCTGAATAATGGCGGCTGCGGCGGCCTGAAGGCCCTCATCTGTGGACAGCGCGGCCGTTGCGCGGCGGGTGCTGTGGATGACGGTGGTGTGGTCACGATTGCCGAAGTGCTGGCCGATCTGTCCCAGGGAGAGCGTGGTGTGCTTCCGCGTCAGGTAAATGGCGAGGTGGCGCGCGGCGGTGACGGAGCGGTTGCGGCTCTTGCCGCAGAGCTCTGTGTGGGAGAGCTCATAGTAGGAGGCCGTGGCGCGGATGATGGCCGCGGGCGTTATTGGCGGCGCAGAAACGTCCTGGGGGCTGGCCGATAGCGCATGGCGCGCGCGATCCAGCGTGAGCGGCTCGCCCAGAAGGGTGGCGTGCGCGATGATCCGCGTCAGTTCGCCCTCCATGTGGCTGATGCTTGCGTAGGGCCGCGCCGCCAGGTAGTGCAGCACCTCATCCGGCGTGTCGATGTCGTAGCGTGAGGCCTTGAAGGAGAGGATGCTCAGACGGGTCTGGTGATTCGGGGGCGTGATGTCCACGGGCAGTCCCGCCCGAAGGCGGGAGGAGAGGCGGGCGTTCTTGAACTGCAGGGCCTCTGGCGCGCGGTCTGCCGAAATGACAATCTGATGCCCGGTGCGGATGAGCGCGCCGCACGTGTGGAGCAGCGCCTCCTCGCTCTTCACCTTGCCGCAGACGAACTGAACATCATCCAGCACGAGGATATCCGGGGAGCGGTAGCGGTCCCGGAACTGTGGAACCGTCTTCTTCTGCACGGAGGTGACGTAGTCATGGACAAACTGTTCCGCGGTGGCCAGCAGGGTGGTTCGTGACTGGCCGTGCGCCTCATTGACGATGGCGTGAAGGAGGTGCGTCTTCCCCAGCCCGGACGGCCCGTACACGATCAGGGGGTTGTACTCCCGCGTGCGGCCCGCGGCCACGCTTGTCGCCGCGGCATAGGCGAGCCGCGTGTTGTCGCCAACGATGAAGTGGTCAAAGGTGAG
>JAAXGS010000086.1:3466-11297 GCA_012271225.1 Dehalococcoidia bacterium
CGGCTCTCCGGCTGAGTCTCAAGCGCAACCTGCAGCGCAATCCGAATCGTCTTCTGCATGACCTCGGAGGCGGCGCGTTCCATCAGGGGGAGCAGTGAGCCGTGCAGCCAGAGTTGATCGGACTCGTTCTGCGCAACGATGACCAGCTCATCGCGGGATAGTGAGTGGCCCCGCGTGCCGCTGAGCCACGTTTCATAGGCAGTTGCGCTCACCTGCCCTCTGAGACGGCCCAAGGCCTCCTCCCAGATTCCACG
The DNA here is from genome assembly GCA_012271225.1 of Dehalococcoidia bacterium. GTDB lineage: Bacteria > Chloroflexota > Dehalococcoidia > UBA6926 > UBA6926 > VXMO01. The sequence goes on from JAAXGS010000086.1 coordinate 3,721, forward strand.
CGCAGACCGCTCTTCCATCAGAACGTCGTCCTCCCCACATAGACTTGCGCTGACGGCCGTGATGACGTGATCCCATCTCAACATGGCGGGCACGGCATACAGGCGCCGCCATGGGCGTATCACGTCGTGAAACCCTACGATAGCACCCGCCGCGTCTTGGACGTCGAGAGCATCCAAGGGCAAACCGTCATGGTGCCTACGACTGCGTCAATGGCATGGGGACGCGCGCCATTGCGACGGGCTCGCAATACCTCAATAATCCGAGGGTGCTCGTATTGAGGAGCCTGCCGGGGGACGACGAAAATGACGCAAAAGCCGCGCATCATCTTCTGTGGCACGGCGGCGTTTGCCGTGCCGACGCTCGACGCGCTCATGGCGTCTGAACGTCGGCCCGTGGCCGTTCTCACCCGCGCCGACCGGCCTGCCGGACGTGGCCGGCGCGCGCGCCGCTCTCCCGTCAAGGAACGCGCCCTGCAGTACGGGCTTGACGTCCATGAGCCGCGCAGCCTCCGCTCCGCCGCTGACGCGGAGTGGCTGCGAGAGCGGGAGCCGACCGCCATTGTGACGGCGGCCTACGGACTCATCTTTCCCCCGGATGTGCTCGCCATTCCGCCGCGCGGCGCGCTGAACGTCCACCCCTCGCTGCTCCCCCGCCACCGCGGCCCCGCCCCCGTTGTCTGGACACTTCTTGAGGGCGACGACAACGCCGGAGTCAGCGTCTTCCTGCTTGAGGAGGGCGTCGACACCGGGCCGGTGCTGGGTCAGCGCGTTGTTCCCATCCGCGCGGGCGAGACGGCGGGTGAGCTGACGGACCGCCTGGCCCACATCGGCGCGGCGCTGCTGGCGGAGACATTGTCCGGCTGGCTGGAGGGCGCGCTGACGCCGGCCCCGCAGGATGACAGCCGCGCCGTGCAGTCGCGCCTGCTGTCAAAGGCGGACGGCGAGGTGAGGTTTGACCGCTCAGCCCAGGAGTTGGAGCGGCACATCCTGGCCATGACGCCCTGGCCGGGCGCATATACGACGCTGTCAGGCAAGCAGTTGAGCATCCGCCGCGCGGTTGCCCTGCCGCCGGAGTATGATCCTCGCGGCGCGGCCCCGGGGACGGTCGTCCGCGTGAGGCGGTCAGAGGACGGCGGCGGGGCCGGCATCGCCGTCGGCGCCGGCGAGGGCCTGCTGGAGTTGTTGGAGGTTCAGGCGGAGGGGCGGCGCGCCATGACGGCGAGAGAGTTCGCGCGGGGCCGCCCGGACTTCATCGGCGCAACCCTGCCGAGCTAGCCCTGTTGTTGGTGACAATTACTATCAGTCACCCGAAGTCCATTTTCGAAGGCTCCGCGCGAGTTTTCCAAAGAGGCCACCCTGCCGAGGAGCAGATGAGTGCCAACTAGGATATGAAGCGTCCCTGTTGTCAAAAGGCGGGCCAACTCGAGGCACACGCCAGTGGGATTTTTCTTCCTCTGTCAAATCGCTTGCGCGCTTTATTAAACCATTCCGCGACAGCGCTGTCATAATCGCCAGTTTGCTCAGGTACTCCTTACGGCTTCTGTATTCCTCAAGCAGTGCGACAGCAGGGTCTCGATATTGTTGCCGTTCGTTGTCGACGAACTCAGCGACGAACTCAGGGAACCCAGCGGTCATGGAATAAGGGAGCATGAGAGCAAACAAATCGGGGGGCAGCAACTCCTCTGCCTCGGGCACTAGCTCAATAATAATCTCCACTCTTGTTCTGGTCTCCGCGTCCATATTTGAGGCCTCTTCGGCAAGCCAACGAGCTATCGCGCGATACTCGAAAGGGACAAGAGCTTCCATCAATGTGTCTACTAATGCGGGCTGCAAAAACAGTTCTAACTGCTTCCCAACATGCGGTGGGAGCTTCCCAACATCGACCGGAACGTTGGGGGAGGAATGTAGACGGGACAAGTCTTGGGACTTAGCACGGAGTTCTTCCAGGTCCCTCTCTGCCCAAGCATCAACCAATGCTCTGAGAGCGGCTAATCGGGCATCAGGATTTGGATTGGCTAAGACCGACAAAAGAGACTCAACGAAACCACGAAACTCTTGTTCTGTACCCATATTGCACCTAGCCAGCCTTCTCCACCCCGATTGTGACCGTTCCCTCGTTCAGCGTGACGGTGTTGGTGGCCGCGCCGCTGCCCGGCGCAGTCTGCAGGATGTCCACGGAGAGCGTCTCCTGCCGCACGTAGTCGCCGAAATCAGACAGCGCCCCCGCCACGCCGTCCCCGTCGCCGGAGACGTACGCAGTGATGCGGTCGGCAACGTCCAGGCCGGCTGTGCGGCGGAGTTCCTGCAAATGGCGCACCAACTCGCGGGCCACGCCCTCACGCTCGAGCAGCGTCGTGATCTCCGTGTTGAGCGCGACGGTGTAGATGCCCTCTGAGCCGGAGATGTACCCCTGCCGGTCTGATGAATCGATCAGCAGGTCCTCATGGGACAGATCGAAGCCGGCCAGCTCCTGCGGCTGCTGATCCCGCGCGCGGGCGGCAACGGCGCTGCGTTCGGCATCGGACAGCCCCTCGATGCGCGCCGTGAGCCTTGGCAGATCACCGCCCAGTCGGCGTCCAAGATTCTGCAGATTGGGGCGGACGCGGACCGACGTGAACGCGGATTCATCATCGACCGCGCGGACGGCCTTGACGTTCAACTCCTCCAGCAGCTGATCCCTGATGCGCTCCAGTGATTCGCGGTCCGCCCGCCCGGGCAGTGTGATCAGCATCTCCTGCAGCGGCTGCCTCACCTTGATCTGCGCCCGGTCACGCGTGGCGCGGCCCAGACGCGAGAGGCGCATGGCGAGGCGCACGTCCGCCTCCGTCTGCTCATCGCGCAGGGCCTCGTCCGCCACAGGCCACGCGGCAAGGTGGACGCTCTCCGCCTCACCGCCATCGAGCGATGAGACGAGGTTGCGGTGCATGTGCTCCGCGATGAAGGGCGTGAAGGGGGCAAGCAGACGTGAGAGCGTCGTCAGCGCCGCGTAGAGTGTGTGGTACGCGGCGGCCTTGTCCGCGTCATTATCCGATTTCCAGAAACGGCGGCGATTGCGGCGCACGTACCACGTCGAGAGCTCATCGACGAACGACTCAATCGCGTGCGTCGCCTCCATCACGCCGTAGTCTTCCATGGCGTCCGTGACGGTTGACACGACCCCCTGCAGGCGGGACATCAGCCAGCGGTCAAGCAGCGGGCGGTCGGACAGGGGCGGCGCGGGGGCGCTCACGGGGTCAAAGCCATCGACGTTGGCGTACATCACAAAGAAGCTGTAGGTATTCCACAGAGGCAGCAGGAACCGGCGGACGGTATCGCCCACCAGGTTTGCGGAAAAGCGCCGCGCGTTGCCGGGTGAGGAGGCGGTGTACATGTACCAGCGCAGGGCGTCCGCGCCGCGCGCGTTCAGAATCTCCCACGGCTCCACCACATTCCCGCGGGACTTGGACATCTTCTCCCCCGCCTCATCGAGAATGTGTCCCAGCGACAGGACGTTGCGGTAAGCGGGCCGGCCAAACAGCAGCACGGCCAGCGCGTGCAGGGTGTAGAACCATCCGCGCGTTTGATCCACGCCCTCGCAGATGTAGTCCGCCGTCTGCTGCCGCGCAAACACATCCGCGTTCTCAAATGGGTAGTGCCACTGGGCCACCGGCATGGCGCCGGAGTCATACCAGGCGTCCATCACCTCCGGCACGCGCCGTTTGCGTCCGCCGCAGGCGGCGCAGTCAAACGTCACGCCATCGATGAACGGCCGGTGCAGATCCATGCCGTTCTCATAGCCCGCAAGGCCCGGCTGCCCGGCCAGGTCATCCATGCTGCCCACCGCCGTGTGGTCGGCGCAGCCCGGGCAGACCCACAGCGGAATGGGCGTCCCCCAATAGCGCTCACGGGAGAGCGCCCAATCGACGTTGTTCTGCAGCCACTCGCCAAATCGGCCCTCGCCGATGTGCTCCGGCCGCCAGCCAATCTCACGATTGGCGGAGATCAGGCGGTCCTTGAGCGCCGTTGTTTGGATGTACCAGGACTCCTTGGCGTAGTACAGCAGAGGAGCGTCACAGCGCCAGCAGAAGGGGTAGGTGTGGGTGATGCTGCCGCTGCGCAGCAGCAGGCCGCGCCGCCGCAGGTCCTCCGTGATGTCCGGGTCCGCGTCCTTGAAGAACGCGCCGGACCACGCGACACCGGAGTGATCCGCAGCGGTTCCGTCAATGGTGACGACGTGGACGACGGGGAGGCCCTCCGCCTGTCCCACGCCAAGGTCCTCCGCGCCGTAGGCCGGCGCGATGTGGACAATGCCGGTGCCCTCCGTCAGCAGGACGAAATCGGCCGCGATGACGCGCCCCGCGTATCCCGGCGGCACGGCATAGTCGAAGAGCGGCTCATAGGTCAGGCCGACGAGATCGCGCCCTGACACGGCGCCGATGATCTCATACGGCCCCTCCAGCGCCTGATCGACAAGCGCCTCCGCGAGGATCAGCCGCTCCCGGCCGCCGTCCTGACCCCACGGCCCCTCTGCGATGACGTACCGCGCGCCGACGGCGACGGCCAGGCCGGTGTTCGCGGGCAGCGTCCAGGGCGTCGTCGTCCATGCCAGGAGAAAGGCGGGCGTGCTGTCATCCCCGGGCAGCCGCCGGAACGCCTCGCCGTCCCTGATGCGGAACTTGACGTGAACGGACGGGTCCTCCGCGTCGTCGCGGTAGCCCAGCGCGACCTCATGGGAGCTGAGTGATGTGACGCAGCGCGGGCAGTGCGGGGTGACGCGGTAGCCCTGATAGATCAGCCCCTTCTGCCAGAGCTGGGCGAAGATCCACCACCCGGACTCGATGTACTCATTGGAGTAGGTGACGTACGGGTCATCCATGTCAATCCAGAACGCGATGCGCTCAGAGAGGGATTCCCACTCCTGCACATAGCGGAAGACGCTCTCCTTGCACTTCTCATTGAATTCGGCGATGCCGTACGCCTCAATATCGCGCTTGGTGGAGAGGTTCAACTCCGCCTCGACGCCGAGCTCCACGGGCAGGCCGTGCGTGTCCCATCCGCCCTTGCGCGGCACGTAATAGCCCTGCATGGTCTTGAAACGAGGGATGACGTCTTTGAAAACCCGCGCCAGGACGTGGTGAACGCCGGGCGCGCCGTTGGCCGTTGGCGGCCCCTCAAAGAACGTGAAGATGGGCCCGTTCTCGCGCTCACGCACGGAGCGCCTGAAAATGTCCCGGTCCTTCCAGAACCGGAGGATGTCGGCCTCCATGTCCGGAAAGGAGACCCCGCTTGCTACGGGCGCAAAGGGCATCTGCCGTCCACCTGCCTGTGATTGTTCAAGCTGCCTGCGCGGTGTGCTCACGCGCGGCGAGGAAAGAGTCGCGTGCCCGGTGATCCACAGGCTGCGCCCGCCGCGCGGAGGAGACTATCCATTGTGAAAAAGCCCCGTCCGTAACGTCAAGCGCGGAAGGAGCGCGGACTGTCTCTGCGGGCCGGTCACGTGGAGCGGGGCTCCGTGATGGATGTGGAGGACGGCTCATCGTCCGGAAGCCGCCCGAAGGCGAAATAGGCGAGCGCGCCCGGCAGAAGCAGCAGGATGACGATGACCCAGAACCATCTGTTTCCGCCCCGCACGCGCTTGCGCCGCCCCAGGTCTCTGCCCGCCGCGATCTGCGCAAGCACCTGCACGGCCACGTAGAGCAGGATGACCAGGAGCCAGAAGACGGTTGGCGACATGATGCGCGTCAGCGGGCGCGACGGGCCGGGCGGCTGCTATTCCTCTTCCACAGTGACGGCGGTTCCGTACGCCAGCAGTTCCGCAGCGCCGGACATGACCATGGATGTTGTGAACCGCAGGCCGGTCACCGCGTTCGCGCCCATCTCCTCCGCCCGCGCCGTCATGCGGTCCAGGGCCTCCTGGCGTGACCGCGCCATGAGCTGCGCGTACTCCGGCACCTCGCCGCCCACAATGTTCCGCAGCGCGGCGACGATGTCCCGCCCAATGTTGCGCGCGCGCACAGAGTTGCCGTAAACAAGCCCGTGCGTGGCGGTGATGGTCGTTCCGGGAATGTCGTCCGATGTCGCGAAGATCATGGCTGCGCCTCCTCATAGTTCCGCCCGTCCGGGCCTTTTCTCTCACGCAGACGATCCCACAGGGCCTTGACCAGGATCACAAACACGCCGATGACGATGACGGGCAGGCCGAAACGAATCAAAAAGTGTATGTCATCCGCCGAGATGAGAACGCGCAGAAGCGTATAGAGTCCGTATCCGCCCACCATCACGAATCCCACCAGCAGCAGCGCCAGTCCCACTCTCATCTCTGATCCTCCGGTGGCGTGCGTCTCCCTCTGCTGCCACATCATACCCGCCGTGCGCGCCGGAGTGCCTGCAGGTCATTCCCCACGTCGGTTGAACAGAGGGCCGTCTGGCAGCCCTCCGGCCGCCTACTGGGGAATGGCGTCCCTGTCCGGAATGTCCTTGTATGAGAGGCTGGGCGTGTGGGGCAGGAGCGTTGTGGCCGCGGCGGCAAAGCGGGACGCGGTCACCGCGTCCCGCGTCTCCGTGAGACGGACGAGAAAGGCCGCCGCCAGCACAGCGATGGCAGGAGAGTCTGAGCCCCTGCGCGCTCCCGCGTCCTCTGCGACAGCGCTCCAGGCGCCCCGCCACCACAGGCGGATGCCGCCCCGCGGGCCCATGGACAGCGCGATGTTCTGCGCGGGGCGGGCCGTGGACCAGGCGTCATGCTCCCCGATGAAATCGTCCTCGCTCAGGAACAGAACGTTGGCGTCACACGCAATCGGCGGGTTTGGCTCCGCCTCACTCCCCGTCGCCGCGACGGACGATTCAACAAACCCCCGCGCGATGACGCCGACGAGCGAGCGCGTGAATTTGCCCGGCAGCGTGGGGTCCACCTCATCATCGTCCTGCGCCGCGAGGACGATCCGGGCGTCGAGCGCCTCGTGCAACATGCCGCTCGCGTCGATCCGTCGGTTTGTGGTTCCCACTGACCCGACATGCTCGATGGCACCCGCCAGAAGAAACACCGTATCGGCTGAGGAGCGCAGCATAGCCCGCTGGCCGAGTTTGACAGCCGTGAATGCCGCCACGGCCGCCCGTGAACTGTCAGACCGGCCGCCGACGACAAAGAAATCGGGGGGAAGGGTCATGGGAGCCGGAGCTCCGGGGGCGTGCCAGGAGCGCGCGGGGAAACGGCGTCCGGCGCGGCGCCAGCCGCGCCCTTTGGCATGGCGAGGGCGGCGCTATGCGCGTGGGCCAGGCTCCGGCTCACCCTCCTCGTCATAGTCGTCCTCATCGAATTCGTCTTCCTCAAAATCGTCTTCGTCGTAGTCCTCGTCGTCATACTCGCCGTCGAGATCCCCGCCCTCATCATCAATGTAATCATCGTCGTCTTCGTCATAATCCTCGTCCGCGTCGGGCGGCGGCGGTGGCGGCTCGGCGCGTTGGGGGGCGCGCCGTGTGGCGGCGGGGCGCGGCGCCTGCTGAATGGTCACCCGGCGGTTTTCGCCCTGCCCGGTGCTGCCGGTGACGATGGTGGCATCGTCGGCCAGGGTCATGTGAACGATGCGGCGATCCGCCGG
>JAAXGS010000087.1 GCA_012271225.1 Dehalococcoidia bacterium
CATTCATCCATCATACGAATCTCCGGGGATGCAGGGCGTCTTTGGACGCGAGGCAGCGTCACACCTCCTCAGCAACGGGCGTTTCCTGCAGCAGGTCTCCGTGTTCCCTGCTGCCCTCCTCCAGCGCAGTCAGAATGGCGGCGACGAGAGAACGCGCGGAATCCGCGCTGATCTCCACGGCAATCCGCGAGTCCGGCCCGCCGTCTTCATTCACAAAATCGATGTTGAGGCTGTGCTCCAGAAAGGCGTGGGCGGGATGGTCATAACACACATTCGCCTTCGTCAGCGGGATCCAGCCACCCGTCCCCTTGCCGCTTCCGGTCATGCCAGCGGTTTGAACAATCCATGTGCACATATCGTCATCTCCTGCCAAACAGGGCTGGTTGTGGGCGCGTCCTCAGGCGGAGAGATGCCGCCCCAGGAAGCTGAACAGCTTCTGCCACCCGTCAAGAGCCTGCTCAATGCGGTAGTTCGGCCGATCGTAGTAGAAGAATCCGTGCCCGGCGCCGTCATACCGATGGAACTCATACTGCTTGCCGTGCTGTTTCAGCGCCTCCTCAAGCGCGTTCACATGATCCGGCGTCGGGTTCATATCGTCATTGCCAAAGAGGCCGAGGATGGGCGCATCGAGGTTTGGGGTGTAGTCGATCGGGGCGACGGGCATCTTTTCAGATTTTTCGTCGTCAGACATGACCACGCGCCCGCCCCAGCAGTTGACGACGGCATCGAAGCCGCCTGCGCAAGCCGCGAGATAGGCGTGTCTGCCGCCGGAACAGGTGCCAAAAACGCCGACCTTTCCGTTGGTCTGCGGCAGAGCGCGCAGAAAGCGCATGGAGCCGGCGATGTCCCCCACGGCCTGCTCATCCGGCACGCCGCCGGCCGCCCTGACCGCTGCGGCCACATCGTCCGGGCTGCCGCTCCCCTCCCGCTCATACAGATTCGGCGAGATTGCCAGGTATCCGTGATGCGCGAACTTGCGCGTCGCCTCCCGATACCACTCGTCCCACCCGGGCGCGTGGTGGATCAGAACAACGCTCGGAAAAGGCCCCGATCCCAGCGGCCGGGCGAAATAGGCGGCGATGTCATCTCCGTTCCACCCTTTGACCGTCGTGATCTCCGCAATCATCCCCTCATAGTCAGCCATCAATCACCCCCAACCCCGATTCGCCTCGATCATGCAGCAGGATACGCATCAGGCCCGCGCGCCGTCCGGCGGCACGCCCTGCCGTCTGCGCCCATGTTGCCCCTTTTGGACACTGCGCCGCAAGCCGTGATCCTGACGGGCGGAGGGCCCGACCTCTTCGTGCGGTAGACTCGAATCAGGCGCGCGGAGCGCGGCGGCGAGAGAGACCTGGGGGGAATACAGGATGACGACGGACTATCGGGTGATCGGCAGGTCAGTTCAGGCAGTGGATGGGCCGGAAAAGGTGACGGGCCGCGCGCGCTACGCGCTGGATGTCGCTCCGCCCAACGCGCTGCGGCTGCGCTACCTGCGCTCTCCGGTTCCGCACGCCCGCGTCACGCGCATCGATGCGTCACGCGCGCTCGCGCTGCCGGGCGTGCGGGGAGTGCTGACCGGCGGGGATGTCACCGAGCAGCGCGCCGGAAATCTGTACGTGGATGAGCCGATTCTGGCATCGTCCGATCGCGTGCGTTTCATCGGCGACAAGGTGGCCGCCGTCGCCGCGGACGATGATGACATCGCGCAGGCGGCTCTCGCGCTGATCGATGTGACCTATGAGGAGCTGCCCGCGCTTCTGGACCCGGAGGAGGCCGCGCAGCCCGACGCGATCCTTCTGCATCCCGACTACAACAACTACCGGGGCGTTGAGCAACTGGATGAGCCGAGCAACCTCTACGGCCGCATGGTCCATGAATGGGGGGACATCACCGCGGCGTTTCGTGAGGCGGACGTTGTCATCGAGCGGACGTTCCGCACGCCGCGCGTGCATCAGGCCTATCTGGAGCCGCACGCCTGCGTCGTGGACGTTGACGATGCCGGGCGCGCTCATATCTGGATGTCCTGCCAGATGCCGACGGGGCGCAGGCCGCACCTCGCCCGCGTGATGGGCCTGCCGCGTGAGGATGTGATCATTCACCCCGTGCCGCTGGGCGGCTCATTCGGCGGCAAGATGGACCCCACAGGCGTTGTTGCCGGATACCTGCTCGCCCGGCAGACCGGGCGGCCCGTCAAGTTCGTCATGGACTACACGGAGGAGTTCTCCGCAATGAATCCGCGCCATCCGTCCGTGGTGCGGGTTCGCGTGGGCGCGCGGCGCGACGGGACGATCACGGCATGGGACGCGGAGGGATATTTCGCCACGGGCGCCTACGCGGCCTACGCTCCCGTTCCGGCGTATGGCGGACTGCTGCGGACCTCCATGGTGGAGCCGTACCGCATCGAAAACGTGCGCATCGTCTCCAATCAGGTCTATACCAACACCGTGCCCTGCGGCTATTTCCGCGGGCCGGGCATGATGCAATCCGTCTTCGCGTCTGAGTCAGTCATAGATGATGTTGCCAGAGAGTTGGGCATGGATCCTCTTGATCTGCGCATGCAGAACATTGTTCGGCATGCGGGAGACGCCCACCCGGACCGGGGATGGAGCCCTGTGACAACGCCCGGCGCGGAGGGGTATCAATCAATGCGCGCCGAGGAGGTGCTCCGCGCGGCGGCATCCGCGGCGGACTACCCAGCACCCACGCCGCCGAACATCGGGCGCGGCGTCGCCGTCCATGGGCAGAGCGATTCCGGTTTTGATGCGCCGGCGGCCGTCCACGTCCACCCGGACGGCCGGGTCATCGTCAACACGATGACCTATGATCCCGGCGTGGGCACCGGCACGATTCTCGCCCAGATCGTCGCAGAGGAGCTTGGCCTGCCGATTGAGCGCGTCAGCGTCGAGGCATGGTCAACGGAGGCGGGCGTCCGTGACTGGGGAATCGGCGGGCAGCGCGGCGCGCGCGTGGCAAGCCGCGCCGCCTTTGAGGCAAGCCGGGAGGCGAAACGGAATCTGCGTCGCCTCGCCGCCGAACTCTACGGCTGGACGGAGGAGTCCATCGAGTTTCACGATGGACAGGTGTCCGGTGAGGGGCGCGGGGCGGCCGTCCCGCTTGAGGAAATCGCCGCCCGGACCGGCGCGCCCGTCGGCGGTCAGGTGAGCATCGATGAGGGGGACAGCAGCCCCTACATCTCTTTCGGCGCGCACATCGCCGAGGTTGAGGTGGACCCGGAGACGGGGCAGGTGCGCCTGCTGCGCTATACCGCCGCGCATGAGACCGGGCGCGTCCTGAATCCAATGGGCTTTATCGGCCAAATTGAGGGCGGCTCCGTGCAGGGCATCGGCCATGCGCTGTCTGAGGAACTGGTGGAGCAGGACGGACGGATTGCAAACCCGTCCTTTGCCGACTACAAGCTGCAGACGGAGCAGGACAGCCCCCGCATGGACGTTGTCGTGCTGGAGTCGGAGACCGGCCACGGGCCGTATCAGGTGCGCGGCATCGGTGATACGCCAATCGTTCTATCCTCTCCCGCCATCGCCAACGCGGTCGCCGCGGCGTGCGGGGCCCGCATTACACAACTCCCCATAACGGCGGAGAAGGTCTATCGGGCGCTGGGCGCAGCGAACTAGCGGGCGCTGCCGCGCGTCGCGTTCTGTCGTCAGTCCAGAAGCCGGCCGGGGAAAACCAAGGGAGGAATCGTCGATGAAAGCGGTGCAGATGAGTGAGTACGGCGGGCCGGAGGTTCTGCGCTACACGGACGTTGGAGAGCCGGTTGCGGGGCCGGGAGAGGCCCTTGTGCAGCTCGCGGCCAGCGGCGTCAACTACATGGACGTGTACGGCCGCACCGGCCTCTATGGACAGGGGCCGCTGCCGACCATCCTGGGCGGCGAGGGCGCGGGAACCGTGATGGAGGTCGGCCCCGGCGTGACAGCACCTGCCGTGGGCGATGTTGTGGCGTATACCGGCGCATCACAATCGTACGCGCAGCGCGTGGTGGTTCCCGCGTGGCGACTGATCGCCCTGCCGGAGGGCATCAGCGCCGAGCAGGCCGCGGCCGCCATGCTGCAGGGGATGACGGCGCACTATCTTGCGCATTCGACGTACGCACTCGGGCCGGACGATACGGCTCTGATCCACGCCGGGGCGGGCGGCGTCGGCCACCTTCTGATTCAGATGGCAAAGATGCGCGGCGCGACGGTGATCACCACCGTCTCCACGGAGGAGAAGGCGGGGCTGGCGCGGGGCGCGGGCGCAGATCACGTTGTGTTGTACACGCGTGAGGATTTTCATGAGGCCGTGATGAGCGTCACGAATGGCGCGGGCTGCCAGGTGGCGTACGACTCCGTTGGCGCAACGACGTATGAGGGCTCCCTTGCCAGCCTTTCCTTGCGGGGTTTTCTGGTCCTGTACGGGCAATCGAGCGGCGTGGTGCCGCCGATTGCGCCGCTCACCCTCAACGCAAAATCGCTGTTCCTGACACGCCCGACGCTCGGCAACTACACCCTGACGCGGGACGAGTTGGAGTGGCGCGCGGGCGATGTGCTGGGCTGGATTGCGCAGGGACGCCTGTCACTGCGCATCACGGAAAGATTTCCCCTGCGCGACGCGGCAGAGGCGCACCGTCGCCTGGAATCACGCCAAACAACGGGCAAACTGCTGCTGATACCGTAAGCCGCGCTGCTTGTCACGCAGCCCGGACACCCGCCGGCCATGCGCGCAGGCCGGCGCAATGCTGCAACCCGCCGCGCCGGATAGACACCCGCTGCCGCAATCGCACCCATCACTGCGTGACCGCACGAGTGCAAAGGACTACGCGGACGTCCTGTTGCGGAACACCGCCTTCGCGTGATGCCGTGAGCAAGCGAGGCTATGCGGACGTCCTGTTGCAGAACACCGCCTGTCACTGCGTGATGCCATGAGAGAGAATGGTCGGGGCGCCCAGACTTGAACTGGGGACCTCCGCGTCCCGAACGCGGCGCGCTACCGGACTGCGCTACGCCCCGACCGAGGGGCCGGTGAGTTCCTAACGCCTGACCCAATCGATTGATTGATCGGCAGACTCCCTCCCCAAAGTATACGCCACACCGGCGGAGGAGAGAACGCGCCTGGCGCCCACCTAACGCCACTCCGGTTGTGGGCACGCTACACCGGTGGGGGAAGAATGGCGTCACGGGAGGCTATTGGGGCGGCGCGTCTGCCAAAAGCTCTGCGGCGAGGGGGACAAGGACGCGGCGCAACTCATCGTTAAGGACATCCTGCTCATAGTGGACGGGTTGCTTTGCGGAGCCGGGGCCGCGGCCCGGCCATCTTTTGGCAAGAGCCTTCGCCATGGTCTCAAAGTTCTTTGTTCTGGTGAGCGTCCTGCGGCTCGTCTCGTCATACGTCTTGAGCCACTGATGCAACGCCGTGCGGAGATTGATGTTGCTGACAGCGTGGCGGCGATGCAATCCTCTGGCGTTAGTAAGGGAGGCGCCGAATGTCAGACTGGCGTCTGTGAGGTCCTGTTCTTGCAGCCATAACCCCCCTGCGAACACATCACGCTCGATACGTTGAGGGGCGGAGTCCCGCTCCGGGATTAAATCCCGCCATCTGGGTTCATGTTTTCCGGAAGACCGTATTCCGTTCTGACATTTGATGCTTAAGGCCTCCCAAAGGATTTTGTCTTCATCCGGCTCGAAGTTGTCCGACTTTTGAAGCTGTGAAGCGCGCAGGGCGCGGCCAAGCGACCAGCGGCGAATGAAGTCGCGCTCCCCGGCAGTGCCGGCCTCGACGCTCTCAGTCAGTTTAACGGCCCGATCCAGCATGTCATCGATCTCACGGTCGAACGCCTCGGCAGCAGGGCGATGCTCCTCGGCGCCGAACATGGATTTGCGAGTTGTCCAAACGCGGTTCCAATGATCTCCGGAGTCCCTTTTGCGCCAATGAAGAACTGGCATCAGTTGTCCCTCTGTTCAAACAGGCGCATCAACTCTCCTGCGCATTGACGATGCAGGAGGGCCGCCTTTTGGTAAGGATTTTGCGCATTCTTCCTGCCTGCCGCCTCCAAATCTGGTATCATCACCTCAACCAAGCGTTCCCATTTCTCAGGCTCAACACCGTCGGGTGGCTCTGCTCCAAATACCTCGTCGTAGTTTTCCCGGTCGTTGCCGTTGCTGCTCCAGATCGGTCCAAGCGCCCACTGAATGAGAGCCTCGCAGTAGATTTCCAGGAGAAAGGCATCTCGCCCCGCCTTCGGATCATCCGTTTGTAAGAGTTTGCGCAACGTCGGGTAGTCCAGCGAATACCAGAGTTCCTGTTCTTCACCAACCTCTTTCAACTGCCAGCGGGGCAAGTCTTCATCCGGCAGTCCCTGCAGCTGGAATGGCTCCCAGTCCCGGTTGGCGGGGTCAATTGCAATGTGCAGCGTGTATGGGGCCCACGCGCATACATCGCCATCGGCAATGAGGTCAACATTAAGCCGTTTTCGGCCGGCCTCAACGGGGATGGTAATGGCTCCGGGCACATCGGGCGGGATTTCGTCCGGACGGAAGAACACAACGTCGCCCACCCAGGCGGCTTGCCGGTCAGCCGTATCTCCACCCGGCGTGCCCTTCAGACGAGAGGAGATGCTGTTGGAGATCATTTTCTCTACGTCCGGAATGCTCGCAGTTACATCGGTCAGGATGTCGTCCGGCGTATTGTTTCTGGCATTGATTTGCACGGCGACCCTGTCGCCGTAGTCAATACGATCACTGCCACGTCGGTCAGGGCGGGTTCGATTCTCGACGGAAATGGATACAGTCAGTGGCTTAAGTTCGCGCGGCGGCGGATCTTCGTGGATGTAGATCGACCGCGATGCACTCTTCACGATCCACCCTCCTTGATGTACCCGGGCAGTCAACTCCCAGCGCCCTTGCCGCGGCAGGGCTATCTGGCCATCACCCGCCGTATCCCTCACAACTTTCAGACTGCCGAACCTCGCTTCTCCGTCGCGCTCAAAGAAGTCGAGAGGCGTCTCTCTGATAAGGGAAACCGCCTCACCGCCATCCACGTGTATGCCTTCGAGCGAGATTGACACGTCCATCGGGAATGCCGCAGGGCTGACAACTGACACTCTCACATCACCCAGGTGCTCTCCCCAGTTGACGCGCGCCTTCTGAGAATCCGGGAGTGTATAGCCGATTTTGCACTCCCATTTATCCGGTGTCGGAGACGATTTGGGGCCGCGAGCATTTGGCGCGATCCATCGAAGAAACTTTTGAATGATCTCGGGTTGACGCTCCGGCTCTGGGGCTTGTTTCTGCCGGCGCCAGCCGAGCTCCTGAGCAAAACCTTCTACGGTGTCCTCCACCGCCCTGTAGATCGCCTGTACAGTCTTGTTGTACCTGTCGAACCCGGTGTGCTGTGGGTCTTCGAGAACCCGCAGTTCTTTCTCCAACGTTTGATCGAATTCGACGAAACCGCGAAAGCCAGGGCGGCGCTCCTTGGGAACAAACTCTGAGAGTTCTCGACTGATTGTGGTGATCCATTGTCGACCCCGTAGGAGTTGGACGCCGCCAAACTGAGCATCGCCTCCTGTCGCGTCGCCCAATCCCAAATTCTCGTCGTACATCAGAACGATTCGCTTGATGCGCAGTCCATTTCCGAGATCGATGCTCTCACGCTTCCTGACTGTCGCCCCATTCGATGAAGTGTTCTCCCATGGCTCATTTCTCCACCATGACGGCGGGCGTATCTCCTGCCTGTGACTCTTCCCGTCATCGATGACGATCTCAAGGTCTTTGGTCTGAATGGCTCTCCACCAGCATCGCTGCAACCAGGCGGCAAGCTCTCCGTTTCGGATCGCGTCCACAGCATCATTTGAGAGATACGGGATGATCACTCGCGTCCCAATCTCTTGCAGGGGATCCAGGCTGAGATCGATCTCCAGATCGGTGTTATCTGTGTAGCGGTCGCGGATAATGGAGCGAGCCTCATTGCCTGAGTAGGGTGGAGACTTGATCTCATCGGCGGGGTTCGCGTTGCGCACCCCCAGTCGATATTCTCCCTTCTCCAGCAGGGTGTCGTACAGCATCATCATGCGTCTGCCGCGTACCGCGCCCGGAGGGTTGGAATGATACAGGAACGCCGACTTCCCCTGGCCTCGTGACCCAAGCGCTGCCCCGTCCGACTTGGTGAAGCCCTGTCCCTCAAACGCCGCCCAGTTCTCCTCATCGTCCAGTTCATATCCTCGTTGCTGAAGTTGTTCTTGAGGGAGAACGGGGCCGCGCAGACCGTGCGTGCCGCTATCCGTCACGATCAACAGGTGATACGGCCGGCCGTCAGCCCCTTTTCGCTCATGGAGGCGGTACTCGACCCGGACGGTTGGGCTGTTATGTCTGGCATCCAGCGAGTTCTGGACGGGTTCCTGGGCCAGGGCGCGAAGCGCGCCGGATTCTCAGTAACCGGTGATTATTGAGTCGACCTGCCGTACCATGTCGGCCGCGGTCGGGATATAGTTCGAAGTCATTGGCGGCCTCCTTCACTCATTCAACGGTAGCCTGGCTGTGTCTGGAGCGGCGCCGCTTTGGGCGGAGGCGCGCCCCAACGTTTCTCGCAGTGGGGAAATCGTGGCGCAGTCCGTAGAAGCCCTTCGAGGTGGGGCGGACAAAGCGGTCATCCGTGACCAGTTTCGCGACAAGAGCCGCCCCGGGCTCACGGCCGCCGATCTGGCCGCCAAGCCTCTGAACCTCCCGCGCGAGCTCCTTGTAGTACATGGGTTTGCCCTGCTGTTCCAACAGCACCCTCTCCGCCAGGTCGGTTATGGACTCGCCTGCGGGCTGTGGCCTGCTCACCTCACCGGCAGCCAATTCCAGGGATTGGGACAGCGACCCGCTGTTGTCTTCAAAGCCCAATAGCCCGTCCACATGGCGGAGGCGCTGGATGACCACCGTGAGACGCTTCTCCGCCTCTGCGATCTTGGCCCGGATTTCCTCCAGTTCGCGCTGCAGGTCGCCCCGCTCTCTCTCCAGCATCCGCTCCAACTCGTTCATGTTATCCTCCATTCATCGATAACAAGGGTCAGCATACAGGTCTCTAACGACGTTGTCAATATCCGTTATCGTCCATAGCAATCTCAGGACAATGTAATAATAGTACAGAGAACAGCAGCTGGCAAGACATTTAGGGCGGGCGGTTGGGGCAACGCGGCAGCGACTGGGCCAGCGGCAGCGCGGCCGAGACCGGTGGAGAGTGGCAATTTACCCGGCCCGCAGGGGTTGGTGGCTGGGCAGCGATAGCCCGAGGCCGCACGGGGACTGGATTGGCGCAACCAGGGGCCGGCGTCAGTTATAACGCGTCGCGGCCAGTGTGGCCGGCGGTGTCATAGATCCCGCGAACTGCGAGGCCGATATCGTCCGGTCAACCCTCCGTCGTCCGCAGATACGCGTCGATATCGCGCCGCTCCAGCATTTGCACGGCCTCTGTTCCAAACAGGACGGCGGAGAACGCCCGCCGCCCCCGCCTGACCGCGCGGGACATCAGCGACAGCAGACCAAACTGGCGGGGCGCGGCTTCGCGTGTGTCCCCGCGGGGTTGGCGCGACGCTCTGCGCAGGTCTTCGGGGCTGAACGACCGGCCCGTGGCGGCCACGCGCGTTTCCCCGGCGCCTGTGGCGTCAGGTTGCGTGGCCGCGCGCGCGGAGCGCGTCATTGACGTGGACATCGCCCACCCAGACCTCTGAAATCAGCCTGCCAAGATCATCCGTGTCTCGCACCGCATAGAAGACTATTGTATCCGCCACAAGGCTTGAAAGATACGTGTGCGCCTCCACATAGCGGTCAGGGTCAGGAGGCAGCGCGGCGTCGGCGAGAATCAGCCGCTCCGCGTCCTCCAAATAGATCACGCCGTCCTCCATGACATCGGCCACCCGGCCCCATCGGCGGGCCGCGGGGGGATCACGGCGCGGCAACGCGGCATCGGCATCGCTGTCAGCGCGCAGCATGGGCATCAACCCCGTCTCTAGATTGGCGCCTGCGCGAAAAGGTATGCAATGACCAGCAGGGCAATGGCGCGGCCGATCAGCGTCGCGAGGATAACGGCAAAGGCGGCAAGTCCGACGCTGCAGTTGAGGGATTCCTTGACGGCGATGATCATCGCCGTCGCCATCCACAGGGTCGAGGCGAGGAAGGCGGCGCTGCCAACAACCGGCACGCCTGTCAGGATGAGCAGCAGGCCCGGCGACGCGGTGAATCCCACACTGCGGACGAACTGCAGGAACGTGCCGCCGAGAAATCCGGAGGCGGACGTTCCGGAAACGGCGGAGACGGTTGTATACGTGAAGAAGGCTGTCAGGAACCAGCCAATGAGTGTGAAGAGCGCGGGTGAAAGGAACAGGCTGACGCCGGCGGACTCTCCGTCGGGCACCCTGTAGAGCGCGGCCAGCAACTGACCCAGGCCGTGCACGCCCGCGACAAGGAACACCACAAATACGGCCTGACGGATGGCCGCCGGGTCATCCGCCAACTCCTGATACAGAAGCTGGTCGCCAAGGGCGGCCCGCGCCATGCGCGGCATTATGCCGCTGCGCGGTTCACGCACGGCGTTGCCCCCGGATTCGACCGCCGGAACGGGGCGGATAACGCCCGGAGCACGCGGAGGGCACGGCTGAGATCCGTAGTGCTGCCATAGTGTAAGAGTATAGGATCATACATGCGCGGACGCGCCGCGGGCCGTGCGCCCGGCCAGCGGTGGTGACGGGCGAGGAGGGCAGCCGATGACCACAAACGATGATGTTGAGGTGCTGCGGGGAGAGATCATCTCCATCGGCACGGAGATCCTCCTCGGCGCGCTGACGGACACCAACGCCAGCTACCTCGCCTCACAACTCCCCGCCATCGGCGTGGGCAACTACCGGGTCACGGCCGTCGGAGATAATCGTCAGCGCCTCGCCCGCGTCTTTGAGGAATCGTGGAGTCGCGCAGACGTGATCGTGGCAACAGGCGGGCTTGGGCCAACCGAAGATGACGTCACACGGGAGGCCATTGCGCAGTTTCTTGGGGAGGAGTTGACCTCCGATGCCGCGCTGGAACGCGAGTTGCGCGAGTTCTTCGCGCGGCGCGGCATCGCCATGGCAGAGCGCAACCTGAAGCAGACAATGCTGATACCCTCCGCCCGGCCGCTGCCCAACCCGCGCGGAACGGCGCCGGGGTGGTGGGTTGAGCGGGACGGCAAGATCATCATCGCCAT
>JAAXGS010000088.1:0-1445 GCA_012271225.1 Dehalococcoidia bacterium
CCCCGGACGCCGCTACTACGCCGGCTGCGAGTTTGCCGATGTTGTTGAGAACCTTGCGCAGGACCGCCTGAAGACGCTCTTTGGCGCGGAACATGCGAACGTGCAGCCGCACAGCGGCGTGCAGGCCAACATGGCCGCCTACCTCGCCTTCCTCAAGCCGGGCGACACCGTTCTGGGCATGCGTCTGGATCAGGGCGGGCACCTGTCACACGGCAGCCCGGTCAGTTTCTCGGGGCAGTACTACACATTCGTCTCCTATGGCGTCGACCATGAGACGGAAACGATTGATTACGACGAGGTTGATTCCCTCGCCCGCCAGCACCGCCCCCGGATCATCGTCGCCGGGGCAAGCTCCTATTCCCGCGCGATTGACTTTCAGCGCATGCGCCGCATCGCGGACAGCATCGAGGCGCTTCTCATGGTGGACATGGCGCATTACGCCGGCCTGATTGCCGGGGGGGTCTATCCGGACCCGGCGCCGCACGCGGACATCATGACCTCCACCACGCAGAAGACGCTGCGCGGGCCGCGCGGCGCGTTCATCCTCTCGAAGCAAGACCATGCGGCGGCCATCGACCGCTCGGTGTTCCCCGGCGCGCAGGGGGGGCCGATGATGCACACCATCGCCGCCAAGGCCGTGTGCTTTGGGGAGGCGCTCAGGCCGTCATTCCGCGTCTATCAGGAGCGCGTTCTGCGCAATGCCCGCGCCATGGCGGAGGAACTGGCCAACGCGGGGCTGCGCATCGTCTCCGGAGGCACGGACTGCCACCTGTTCCTCGTCGACGTCACGCCGTTGGAAACGACGGGCGCGGCGGCGTCCGCCCTGCTTGAGTCGGTTGGAGTTATCACAAACCCCAACGCCATTCCCTTTGATGAGCTGCCGCCCAGGATCGGCAGCGGCATCCGGATCGGCACGCCCGCCATCACCAGCCGGAACTTTGACACGGACGCGGCGCGCGCCGTGGCGGGGATCATCGCGCGCGTTCTCCGGAATCCACAGGATGGCGCGACACTGGATGCCGCGCGGGCCAAGGTCCGTTCCCTGACTGAAAGCCACCCGATTCCATCCCTGTTTGCGTGAAGAGCGCGCCGTTTCAGCCCGCCATCGGGGGCGGCATGTGTATACTTTTTGAGGCACAGCCCGCCAGGAGGGAACAGTGACGCGATACGAGTTGATGACGATTCTCAATCCGGAGATTCAGGATGAGGAGTTGACGGGAGAGCTTGACCGCATCCGGAAGCTGATCGCGGATCGCGGCGGCACGGACGAGACGACGGAGGTGGTGGGGCATCGCCGCCTCGCCTATCCCATCCGCGGCAAGCGCGACGGAACGATGGTCGTCTCACGGTTCGATATGACGGGCGAGTCCGTCAATGCCCTCAGCGCCACCCTGCGGTCGAATGAGAATCGCCTGCGGACACTCGTGACGCGGGCATAGGGACGG
>JAAXGS010000088.1:1585-13812 GCA_012271225.1 Dehalococcoidia bacterium
ATTGCGGTCAGCCGCTCATACAACACGCAGGACGGTGAGCGGCGAGAGGAAACGGAGTGGTTCCGCGTCGTCGCGTGGAATCAGCTGGCGGAGCGCTGCAACCAGTACCTCAGCAAGGGGCAGAAGGTCTATGTCGACGGCCGGTTGCGGACGGACCGATGGGAGGGACGCGACGGCACGCCGCGAACCACAATCGAAATTGTCGCGCAGAACGTTGTCTTTATGAGCAGGCCCAGCGAGTCCTATGGATACACACCCGGCGACGAGGAGGGCGCGCCGGTCGAACGCTACGCCGCCGCCGAATCATCGGATGATCCTCTCCCCTTCTAGCCGCGCCCGCGGGCGGCGCTGACCGCCGTCACAAAGCCGTGTAGACTTAAGTTCAGGTTCAATCGGCCCCGGAGGACATGCATGACGTCAGAGAGCGCACCACCGCAGCAAACGGGCGCGCCTGCCAGCGCGCCGCCGCCCCAGGCCGGAGAAAGGCCGCCGGGCTCCGGCCGCCCATTTGGCGGCGGATCAGGCGGCCGCCGTGAGGGCGGGCGGCGTTTCTATCCGCGCCGCCGCGTGTGCCTTTTCTGCGCGGACAAGGACGCCGTGATGGACTACAAGCAGCCGGAAACGCTGCGTCGCTATATCTCAGAGCGCGCCCGCATTGAGCCGCGCCGCAAGACCAGCACCTGCTCCCGACATCAGCGCGCGCTGGCCCGTCAGATTAAGCGGGCTCGGCAGGCCGGATTGATCCCGTTCACCACAGACACCATGCATGATCTGCCGCCCGCCCGCTGACCGCGGCCACGCACGGCGGAAGCGCGGGGCAGCGCGGACATGATAGGGCGCCAACAATGACGCAGCGGGAGCAGCAGCAGAACGGGGACGCAGCGGACCCGCCCGCGCCCGGGGGGCATCGACGCGAGACGGAGCGGCGGCGGCGGCATCGTTTCGCCCGCATCCTGTCCATGGCGGGCATCCTCCTGCTGATCACCGCCCTGGTCATCCCGGCCACCGGCTACTACGTCGTCTTTGTCCAACCCCATCGGGAGACCGCGCTGATCATCAATGACGCGCGCTTCACGTGGGGGGACTACATGACGCGGCTGCGCATGTTGATCGCAGAGGCGCAGGCCATCGGAACATGGCAGCCGGAATCCATGAACAACCTCGTCTTTGACATGGTGAATGAGATGGAGCGGCAGGAGATCATCCGGCAGTACGCCCCGCTTGAGAACGTCGTTGTCACGCCGGAAGACGTCGAGATCGAGGTTCGCGCCCGCATACTCGGGCGGACGGATGTCGACAATCCGGACATTTCAGAGGCAGAGTTCCGGGAGCGCCTGCGGCTGCGCCTTGAAATTCTCAAGGTGTCCGAGGAGTTTTTTGAGGACATCGCGCGGGGCCGCGCCCTGGAACGCAAGCTGGAGGCCGTTCTGCAGGAGAACCTGCCCGTCAAGGTTGAGCAGCGTCACCTGTATGAGATTCGGTTTGACAGCACGGAAACGGGGCTGGAACGGGCGCGCGCCGCGCTGGACAGGATCGACGCCGGCGAGTCCTTCATGGACCTCGCGCGGGAGTTGTCCGATGACGACACTGCGGCGGAGGCCGGCGGCGACCTCGGCTGGATACCGTACGGCATCAATGAAAAGTACAACGAGGTGCTGTACGACCTGCGAGATGGCGAGGTCTCCTCGCCGGTGCTGACCAACACGGGCGCGTCGCTGTTCATGGCGGTTGGCGAGCCGGAGCTGCGCGATGTCCGGGAGGACCACCGCCCCACGCTGGAGCGGCAAACGCTGCAGGCGTGGATCGCCCTGCGGCGGACCGAGTTGGTTGAGGCCGACGCCCTCAGCCGGCCGGGCGGCGGCCTCAGTTCTGAACGCTATCAGTGGGTGCTGGACCAACTCAAGCAGGACCGTGAACTCTTCCCCACAAGGAGCGCGAGTGGCTAACGGGGCACGCAGCCCCAGGGAACGGGGATACATCGGCGTCGGACTGCTCGGCATGGGAGTGGTCGGAACGGGCGTGGCTGAGGCTCTGACGGCGCAGGCAGACTTCGTTCAGGAATCGGTCGGATTTCCCGTCAATCTGCGCGGCATCCTCGTCCGGGATGCCGCCAAAAAGCGCTCCGCCATCGTCGACCGCTCACTGATCACCACAAATCTGAGCAGCATTCTGGAAGACCCGGCCGTTGACATCGTCATCGAGCTCATGGGCGGAGAGGATGCCGCGCTGGCGGCCATTCGAACCTCGCTGTCGACGGGCCGGTCGGTCGTCACGGGCAACAAGGAGGTCATGGCAAAACACGGCGCGGAGTTGTTCACGCTGGCGCACAGCGCGGACGCGGCGCTGAGGTTCGAGGCGGCGGTTGGCGGGGCCATTCCGGTGATCTCCGCCCTGCAGCGCGGTCTCACCGGCGCCCGAATCCACGCCCTGCGGGCCATCATCAACGGAACCACAAACTACATCCTCTCGCAGATGGCGTCGGAGGGCGTCGCGTTCGAAGAGGCCCTGTCCAACGCGCAGGCGCACGGCTACGCGGAGGCGGACCCCGGCAATGACATCAACGGCATCGATGCGGCATACAAACTCGCCGTGCTCGCAAGCCTGGCGTACGGATCATCCGTCTCTCCCGAATCCATCCACTGCGAGGGCATCGCCAACCTTGCGGCGCGGGATTTCCGGTATGCGCGAGAGTTGGGGTACGCCATCAAGCTTTTGGCCGTCGCCAAGGAGCGGGATGACGGCGCAATCGACGCGCGCGTGCACCCCGCTTTCATGGACTCACAGGCGTTGCTGGCCAAGGTGGACGGTGTCTATAACGCCGTGCAGTTTGACAGCGAATCCGCGGGTGAGCTGCTGCTGTACGGGCGCGGCGCGGGCGCGGGGCCGACAACAAGCGCCGTTCTCAGTGACCTTGTGGACGTTGCCCGGGGGATGATCGGCGAAAACCGCGCGAATCTGCGGGCGGCGCCGCAGCCCGCCCGCCGCGTTCACCCAATGGAAGAGTTGGACTTTCGTTACTACGTCCGAATGACCGTGGCCGACCGGCCCGGTGTCCTTGCCGCCATCGCCCGCGTGCTGGGAGACGGCCTGATCAGCATCGCGTCCGTGATTCAGCAGGAGGTCGATGAGACGGCGGGCTCCGCGGAGATCGTCATCATGACGCACCGGGCACGTGAGGCGGCGGTGCGCGGCGCACTGCGAACGCTAACGGAACTGGACGTGGTCAAGGAGATTGGGAGCGCCATCCGTGTCGAGGAATGACATGGCCTGCGCCCGACAGACTTCCATTGCGGCAGCACCCGCGGCCCGTGATGGTCATGGAGGGGCCGGCGTGAGGTCGACGGCGCGGGACGGCTCCGCAGCGCGGATGCGCGGAACGTGACCATGGGTG
Organism: Dehalococcoidia bacterium; assembly: GCA_012271225.1. Lineage (GTDB taxonomy): Bacteria > Chloroflexota > Dehalococcoidia > UBA6926 > UBA6926 > VXMO01. The sequence continues at coordinate 4,977 of JAAXGS010000088.1, forward strand.
TGCTTGCGAGATACGGCCATTTAATGGCGGGCGTCCGTGATTCAACACCTCCTATCACGCTGGGGGAAGGAGGCACCCCGCTCATCCGGTCACGCCGCCTTGAGTCGCGCCTGGGCGTGGGCGAGCTCTATTTCAAGCTCGAGGGGATGAACCCCACCGGGTCATTCAAGGACCGTGGAATGGTGGTCGCCGTCGCGAAGGCTCTGGAGGATGAGTGCGGCGCGATCATCTGCGCGTCAACCGGCAACACCAGCGCCTCCGCCTCCGCGTTCGGGGCGCTGTGCGGCATGGAGAGCATTGTGGTTGTGCCGCGCGGCAACATCGCGGCGGGCAAGCTGGCGCAGGCATCCATGTACGGCGCGCGCGTCGTGGCAATCTCCGGCTCCTTTGACGATGCGCTCGACATTGTGCGTTCCCTCACGGAGATGAATCAGGTGCGCGTGGTCAACTCCATCAACCCGGACCGGCTGGAGGGACAGAAAACAGCGGCGTTTGAGATCATCGATGACCTGGGCGACGCGCCGGACGATCTCTTTATTCCGGTTGGAAATGCGGGAAATATCACGGCGTACTGGAAGGGGTTCACGGAGTACCGGGAGTTGGGAAACGCGACGCGGCTGCCGCGCATGATGGGGTATCAGGCCGCCGGCGCGGCTCCGTTCGTGATCGGCCATCCCGTGGAGGACCCGCAGACAGTTGCGACGGCCATCCGCATTGGTCGGCCCGCAAGCTGGGACAGCGCGATTGCGGCGCGCGATGAATCCGGCGGGCTGATCGACAGCGTGACGGACGAGCAGATTCTGGACGCCTACTCACTGCTGGCGGAAATGGAGGGCATCTTTGGCGAGCCGGCGTCCGCGGCCTCCGTCGCCGGCCTTGCGAAATACGCCCTCGACCACCCGGAAACGCAGGATCGGCGCGTTGTGTGCATCATCACGGGCAACGGCCTCAAGGACCCCGATCGGGCAACAGCCCAGGGACTCAACGTTGACGAGAGTCCGGCGGACTCCGCAGCCGTCCGAAAGATCCTGGGCTGGCAGTAGCCGCGCGGGATGTGCGCTACACTAATAGAAATAGAGCGTGAGCAACAAAGGCATCCATTGAATCCTGGATGATTGACCAAGAGCGCATCGCCCGAGCCGTCGAGGACATCCTGAGCGCAATTGGAGATGATCCAACGCGCGGCGGCATACAGAAGACGCCGGCGCGCGTCGCGGCCATGTACGCCGAGTTCTTCTCCGGCATCGACCAGGACCCCCGTGATCTGCTGACCGTGTCCTATCAGGAGAACGTGCAGGACATGGTGACCGTCAGGGACATCCCCTTCGCCTCAATCTGTGAGCATCACCTGCTGCCCTTCTTCGGCACGGCGCACGTGGCCTATATTCCCTCCGGCCGCGTCATCGGCATCAGTAAGCTTGCCCGGGCGATTGAATGCATCACACGCCGTCCGCAGATGCAGGAGCGTGTGACCAATCAGACCGCGGACACCCTGACGGAAGTGCTGCAGCCGCAGGGCGCCGCCGTGCGCATGGAGGCGGAACATCTCTGCATGACCATCCGCGGCGTCAGGGCGCCCGGGAGCCGGGTGATCACCACGGCGTACCGCGGCATCTTCAGAGAAAGCGCGGCAGCGCGAACGGAGTTTCTCACGCTCACGTCATCAGGAGAGGGCGCGTGACCGTCACCGCGCAGTGGGAGTCTCTGGCCGCCGTCTCACAGAAATGGCCGGACCTGTTCAGCGCGTCCGTCACGCAGTCCATATTCCTCTCACTCCCCTGGCAGACGGCGTGGGCGCTGAATTGCTGCGGCTCAGCAGAGCATCACCCCGTCCTGACCGTGCGCGGCGACGCCGACGGCAAGCTGCGCGGCATCGCGCCGCTCTACCATGAAAGCGCCGCCGTGACGTTCGGCCTCGACCACAACGTGACGGACTATCAGGACATCCTGTCCCTGCCGGGGCAGGAGCAGGCCGTGTGGGACGCGGTGCTGGCATTCGGGGCCGCCGAGGGCTGGGACTCCATTGAACTGACGGGCATGCGCGACGATTCACCCTCCACGCAGATCCTTGAATCACAGGCGGAGCGCCACGGCTGGCAGGCGCAGCGTTCAGTATGGGACGTGTCCCCCTACGTCATGCTGCCCAACACGTGGGAGGCGCACGTTCAGAGCCTCTCCAAAAAGGACCGCCATGAGCTGCGGCGCAAACTGCGCCGCCTTGAGGCAAGCGAGGATGCGCAGTATCGACTCTATGACGCACAGGCGGATGAGCTGACGTCGGCGCTGGACGATTTCGTCTCGCTGATGGGAAAGAGCAGTGAAGCCAAGACGGACTTTCTCACGCCGGAGCGGCGCGCCTTTCTGGAGACTCTGACGCGCACGATGGCGGAGGCGGACTCGCTTCAGTTGGCGTTCATGGACGTGGGCGGCAAGCCGGTGTCCGCCACGATGAGCTTTGCCGAAAAGGATCGGCTGCTGCTCTATAACAGCGGCTACGACCCGGAGTACGGCCACTTGTCCGTTGGCCTCCTGCTCAAGGCCTACGGCGTGCGCGGCGCGATTGAGCAGGGGCTCCGGGAATACGACTTTCTCCGCGGCAATGAGCCGTACAAGTATGACCTGGGCGGCCACGATCGCATCCTGTATCAGTGGCGTCTGAGCCGGGAAGGCGGGGAGCCGACGGAATGACCGCAGACACACCGCCGCGCGATACCGGGGTCTACGCCAACGTCAGCGTGCGCACGGGAAATGCGCGCGACCTTCTGGATGACGTACTCCCGGGCTCAGTGCAATCCTGCGTGACCTCACCACCTTATTGGGGTCTGCGAGACTACGGCCACGACGGTCAGATTGGCGCTGAGCTTTCTCCGCAGCAATACGTCACGCATCTGGTCAGTCTCTTCCGCAAGGTATGGCATGTCCTTGCTCCGGATGGCACGCTATGGCTCAACATTGGTGATGGCTATGCCCGCAACGGGGGCACAGGGCATAGCGGCCCCAACGCGCAAGTGGGCAACACGAGAAGGGAAATCCAGCGGCGGAATCTCAAGGTGCCTGCAACGTGGGGACTCAAGGATCGAGATCTTTTGGGGATGCCTTGGCGAGTCGCATTTGCCCTGCAGGAAGATGGCTGGTTGCTGCGGTCAAGGATCACCTGGATCAAGAAGTCACCGATGCCTGAAAGCGTGACCAACCGCCCGTCCAATGCGACCGAGGATATTTTTTTGTTTGCCAAAACGCCGCGCTACTACTACGACAGCCAAGCGGTGCGGGAAGAAAGCGGAGCGAACTTGCGGAACTACTGGGTTCTGGGACCTGACCCGACCCCGGTCAACCATCCTGCCGCATTTCCAAGGGAGTTGGCCCGTCGGTGCATCCTTCTGGGGAGCCGGCCCGGCGATGTGATTCTTGATCCATTCGCCGGCTCCGGCACGACCGGCGTCGCCGCGGCAGAGATGGACCGACGGGCAATCCTGATGGAGATCAACCCTGAGTTTGCCAACCAGGCGAAAGAACGATTGCGCTCTGCAGTGCAATCGCACCTCACACGCAGCGCCTAACCGCTACATACAACCATGACAACTCTTGCAGAGATGCGACGCGGCTATCATCAGGCTGTGAGTTCCCGAATCGTGCGCTTTACGGAAAGGGAAGGGAGACGGTTCCCCAACTTTGCGGACGGCAGCAGTCAGTCAAGCGTACTCATCGCCAATGGCATCATGAATGAACTTGGCCTTCTCCACGAGGAAGGCGAGCGCATATCCGGCCAAACGGCAGGCGCTAGGTTCGAGGAAATCACGTGCGGGTTTCTTGACCACGCCTTTGGGGCGATTAGCCACCTGAGGCCTGGCCGATGGCGCTACTCAGCCGGGCAGACCCGCATATCAGAGTTCGCGCAATATGCGCATATCGACGCGATTGAGAGCTTGGTGAGCGATAATCAGGCACTTTCAGCAGCTTTAGGGCATGCCTACATCATCACACCGGACATTGTCGTTGCCCGCCACCCTGTTTCTCGCGGGGAAGTGAACTCACGCGAGAACATCCTTGATTCGAATGAAGTGGCTGCGCTGACTCCCTTTTTAGCAGGTAATCGGCCATCGGAATCCCTTATTCTCCATGCAAGCATCTCCTGTAAGTGGACGATTCGCAGCGACCGTTCCCAGAACACTCGGACAGAGGCACTGAACCTCATTCGAAATCGCAAAGGCCATCTTCCTCACATCGTGGCAGTCACGGCAGAACCGCTTCCAATGAGGATCGCCTCCCTGGCACTTGGCACGGGTGACCTCGATTGCGTCTACCACTTTGCCTTGCATGAACTGCGGCAAGTTTGCGCCTCTCTCTCCGGCATCGCGGATCAGGCGGAGATGCTGGAGACAATGGTGGCGGGAGACAGATTGCGTGACATCAGCGATCTGCCGTTTGATCTGGCGACGTAACGATGCGGTATTGGCACACAACATCTGTTCGACCTGCCCCACCGCGCCCGGTGTCCGGGGGGAGGGCGCTGGCGTGAGTGTCCGGGCCGTTGCCTTTCTGACGCTGCACTCGTGTCCGCTGGCGCGGCTGGGGGAACGCGACGCGGGCGGCATGAGCGTGTACGTGCTCGGCCTGGCGCGGGAGCTTGCCCGGCGCGGCGTCCGCGTTGACATCCATGCGCGCGCGCACGGCGGCGGGCATGCGGACGCGCCGCCCCACCCCAACGTCACCGTCACTCACCTCACCGCCGCGCCGATCCCCGCTCCAAAGGATGAACTGCATCACTACACGCCGCAGTTTGTGGCTGAACTGGCCTCACAACTGCGCCCGGATATCGACATGATTCACAGTCATTACTGGCTGTCGGCCCTCGCCGGACTGCAGCTGTCGGAACGCCTCAACGCGCCCCACGTGACAACGTTTCACACCATTGCGGCGGTCAAGGAGCGGGCGCTGCGGGGAGCGGCTGAGCCGCCGGAGAGGCACGCCGGCGAGAGAGCAATCGCCCGCGGCGTCGACGGCATCATCGCCTGGACCCGCCCTGAGGCGGAGGCTTTGGAGGCACTGCTGGGCGCAGGACGGGAACGCATCGCCATCGCGCCCATTGGGATTGACCGCCGGCGCTTTTATCCACGCGACCGCGCTGCGGTGCATGAGCGGACGCGGATACCACTCGAGGAGGAATCGCTGCTCTACGTCGGTCGGCTGGACCCCATCAAGGGGGTGGACGTCCTTCTCAGGGCAATGGCCATCATCACAGACAGGCCGCAGGCGCGCCTGCGCATTGTTGGCGGCGACGCCGAGTCCGCCTATGCGCGGGGGTTGCGCAGCATGGCGGAAGAGGCCGGCATCGCCGGCCGGGTGACGTGGCACGGCCCTGTGCCGAATGCCGAACTGCCCTGGCAGTATGCGGCGGCGAACGTGGTGGTCGTGCCATCCTACTCAGAGAGCTTTGGTATCAGCGCCGCTGAGGCGCTGGCATGCGGCGCGCCCGTTGTGGCGTCTGATGTCGCCGGGCCCGCGTCATTCATCCGCGACGGCGAATCCGGCCGTCTGGTTCCGCCGGGAGACGCGGCGGCGCTGGCCGGCGCAATCACCGAGATCCTCGAGGACGGCGGTCTGGCGCGGCGGCTCTCGGCCGGAGCGATTCAGGCGGCGGAGCATCTGGGCTGGCCCGCCGCCGCCGCTGGAGTTATGAGCCTCTATGACAGGGCCCTCGCGGCGCGGGAAACCCGCGCGCCCGCCGCCATCGGAGCGAGCACCACTTAATGAGCCGTTGAGGAGGATGGAACACGTGCCCATTGCCGAGTTTGGCCCCTGTGAGCGTGTGCTCGTTATTGCTCCGCATCCGGATGACGCGGAGATCGGGTGCGGCGGGACGGTCGCGCGGCTCACGCGGGAGGGCGTTTCCGTGCACTACGTCATCGCCACCAACGGCGACAAGGGCACGGAGGACCCGAACCTGACGAATGAGGACCTCGCGCGTATCCGCGAGCGGGAGCAGCGCGGGGCGGCGGAGTTGCTTGGCGTCACGGATGTCACCATCCTGCAGAACGGAGACGGCGAACTCGTGGACGGGCATGACCTGCTCAGGGAGATCACGCGCCACGTCCGCCGGGTCCGCCCGGACATCGTCCTCACCACGGACCCCTTCCGAACCAGCTTCTACATCCACCGCGATCACCGCATCACCGGCATGGTCGCCATGGACGCGGTCTTTCCCTTTGCGCGCGATCGCCTCCACTTCCCAGAGCACATGGAACTCGGCCTTGAGCCGCACAAGACGGCGGAGATCTACTTCTGGGGCGCGGAGGAGCCTGATGTCTTCGTTGACATCTCAGACACAATAGACGTCAAAATTGAAGCGACCAAGGTGCACGAGAGTCAGTTCGGCGCGGACGCGGGTGAATGGATACGCCGATGGGCCGAGCGCATCGGCGCGCAGCGCGGCATGGGCCACGCGGAGGAGTTCCGGCGGTACGGCATCAGCCGAATGATGCTCGACGGCGAGGGAGACAATGACACTGACCAATGACAGGGGGGCAATGGCCCATGATGCAGGATGAGGGGCGGCCCAAGCGGCTGATGGCCATCTCGGCGCATCCGGATGACATGGAGTTTGGGTGCGGCGGCACGATTGGCAAGTGGATCCGCGAGGGCTGGGAGGGCGCGCTTGTGATCTGCACGGACGGGCGCGCGGGCACCCCGGACGCCTCCATGAACCCGGATGAACTCGTGCGCATCCGTGAGACTGAGGCGCGCGCCGCGGCCCGCGTTCTCGGCATTCACGATGTGACGTTTCTCGGCTACCCGGACGGCGAATTGGAGGACACGCGCGAACTGCGGGAGCATTTGGTGCGTGAGATCAGACGCTTTCGGCCGGAGGTCGTCTTTACGTTCGACCCCGTGCGGCGCAATCACAACCACCGTGACCATCGCAACGCCGGGCAGGCCGCGTTTGACGCCATGTATCCCTACGCCCGTGACGTCCATCACTTCCCCCACCTGGCCGCCCAGGGCTATGAGCCGCACATCGTCTCTGAGGCGTGGGCATGGAGCGATGAGCCGGACACATGGATCGACATCACCGACTCCATCGATCTCAAGGCGGCGGCGCTGCGGGAGCACAAGAGCCAGATTCGGAATCCCGAAGGCATCCTGGAGCGCATTCGATCACGCCATGAGGAACAGGGGAAGGCGCCGGGCTATCAGTACGCGGAGGGGTTCCGGGTCCACAAATTCCGTTGGCCGGGCTAGCTGGGAAAAGGAGCAGCGATGACGGTGGAGGATCAGGACGGCACGGAACACCACGCCCCGCTCAGTGCGGGGTTCGTCGATATTCACTGCCACATCCTGCCGGCCATTGATGACGGAGCGCGTGATCGCGCGGAGTCGCTGGAAATGGCCCGCATCGCCCGCACGGCCGGCGCCGCCGTCATCGTCACGACGCCGCACAACTTTCCCCGCTCCCTCTCCTCGGTTCTGGAAGAGTCGCGCCATCGGGTTGATCTGCTCCAACGGGCGGTCACTCAGGCCGGCATAGACATCTCATTGACGACGGGACAGGAGGTGCGGATTACGCGGGGACTGAGCGCGCAGGTGGAGTCCGGGGACGCGGCGTCAATCAACGAAACACGCTACATGTTGGTGGAGCCGCCGTTCACGTCCCTGCCGGAGTACGTGGATGAGGAGTTGGAGACGCTCATGGCGCGCGGCGTTTGGCCGGTTCTCGCGCACCCGGAACGAAATCGCGTCATTCAGAGCGACCCCGATCGGGTTCGATCCTTCATCGCACAGGGAGTCCTGACGCAGATCAACACCGGCAGCCTCCTTGGGCACTACGGCCCGCAGGCGCTGGAAACCGGCGTCTATCTGCTGCGGCGCGGGTTGGCGCACGTTCTGGCAACGGATGCCCACAGCGCGACCGGACAGCGTGTGCCCAATATGCGCTCCGGTTATGAGGCCGCCGCCCTGCTGGTGGGTGAGGACGCGGCGCGGGCCATGACACGCGACAACCCCTTTGCCATTACGCAGGAAAGGGAAATCCCCTGGCGCCCTCCCGCGGAGACGCCCCAACCCGCGCCGGTGTCATCCGACGCGGCGAGTTCACTGTGGGACACAGGCCCGCAGAACGCATGACGCTTGCCTGCGGACGATGCGGCCGCCGCGCGGCCATGCCGGAGACCGGCCCCCAAGCCGTCGCGCAGCCCCGCCCTTTCACATGCGTGGAGTGCGGCCAGTCTGCCGACCCGCTGCGCTACTGCAACCGCTGCGGGAATGAGACGCCGGAACCGGAGCTTGCAGTGACGGGCCACTGCGAGTGGTGTAACGCGGCGGAGGAGATCCCCTGGGAGGAGCCGGACGAGTAACGCCCGGCAGCGGCGCTTGCGGTGCGTCAACCGGTCAGGCGCGTCGAACGTTGCGCGCGGACGGGCAACGTCACCGTCCGTGGAAGGCTGGGGCATCCTCGCTCCGGGGAGTGATGCCGTCAGGTGGTGCTTGCGGCCCTCTCCGGCACGGCCCCGGACACCGAGGTCAGCCAGTGCCGATAGGCATCCCGCTCACCCTTGACGACGTCAAAGTACAGTTTCTGAAGCTCCGCGGTGATGGGGCCGATGCCGCCGTCGCCGATGGGGCGGCCGTCAACCTCCAGCACGGGGGTGACGTGAGCGGCGGTGCCCGTCATAAAGAACTCGTCCGTCACATACACTTCCGTCTTGGGAATTGTCCGCTCAATGACGGGCAGCCCCAGCACATCGCGCGCCAGCTCCATCACCGTGTTGCGCGTGATGCCGTCCAGGATGCCGTCGGTCTGCGGCGGCGTATTGAGCACGCCGTCCCGGATCAGGAAGAT
>JAAXGS010000089.1 GCA_012271225.1 Dehalococcoidia bacterium
GGAGGCCCGGACAACCGTCCGCAGTGCCTCCGGCTCCATGCTGAACCCCTCCGCCTGCGCGATGTCGCCCAGCAGGGACGCGGCTCTTTCCTCCGGGATACGGTTGAAATCAAATCGCTGACAGCGGGAGGCGATGGTCAGCGGCACGGCGTGCGGCTCTGTGGTGGCAAGCAGGAACACCACGTGGTCGGGCGGCTCCTCAAGCGTTTTGAGCAGGGCGTTGAAGGCCGCCGCGGTGAGCATGTGAACCTCATCTATGATGTAGACCTTCTTGCGGCCGCGGGCGGGCATGAACCGCACCTTCTCCCGCAGATCCCGAATCTCATCGATGCCGCGATTGGACGCCCCATCGATCTCCACAAGATCGAGGAATGACGCATCGGTGATCTGCCGGCACGGCTCGCACTCATTGCACGGCTCGCCAGTTCCGCCCGTCGTCTCGCAGTTGATCGCCTTGGCAAGGATGCGCGCCGTGCTGGTCTTGCCGGTGCCGCGCGGGCCGGTGAGCAGGTAGGCGTGCCCCACCCGGCCCTGCCCCAGCGCGTTCAGCAGCGTCTGCGTCACGTGCTCCTGACCAATAACCTGCCCCAGCGTCTGCGGACGCCACTTGCGATAGAGAACCTGATGGGGGCCATTCCCCGCGGGGTCGCTCGTCACGGCGCCCACCCGGGCGCGGAGTGGGCCGCGCCGCGCTCACCCGTCACGGACGGCCGGGAATCCGCCGTATGAGACAGGGTCATAGATTCCGTTCCGTGCACCGGCCGGCCAATGATGTCCAGCAGAATGGCATCCTCCCGGGCGCGCATCGCCTCCTCGTCCTCTCCGGTCTCATGATCATGGCCAAGCAGGTGCAGGGTCGCGTGGACAAGGAGATGGGCGGCCTCGTCCGGGGCGATCATGCCGGCGGCCTCGGCCTGCCGGGCAACCTGCGGCGCGGACAGGACAATCTGCCCAATGTCTCCTCCGGATTCCCCCGTCTCCTGCGGCCAGGCGTCATCATCATCTCCGCTATCCCCCCCGGCGGGGAAGGAGAGCACGTCCGTGACGCCCTGCTCCGCCAGAAAGCCGGCGTTCAGGGCGGAAACGGTCTCGTCTCCTGCAATCAGCACCTCGACGCGGCCGCCGGAGGGCGCGTCTTCCGCGGCGAGAGCGCGCCGGACAACGTCCCGCACCCAGCGTTGGGACAGCGTCCCGCGCTGCGCCTCTTCCGTGCGAATGCTCACTCGATACGGCGATGATGCCATGTCACCCCAACCCCCACCACAGCATGATACGCAGCGGCGCGCGGCGGTCACAACCCGCAATGACGGCATCTGCCATCCGCCCGCGTCACGCGGGGCGCGGGAAGATCAGCAGAATGATCACAATGGCCGCGAGCCAGGCGCCCACTGTCAGGATCATCGGCCTGTCCTCAAGCAGCACGCGCTCCGGCGCGCCCGCTGTCCGCCCCCCTTGCGCCAGGTACAGGTATCGGAAAATCCCGTAGATGACAAAGGGAATCGTCAACATCATCTGCGGCGGCAGGTTCGGCGCGGTGAATGTGTACAGCGCGTACGCGATGAGCGTGGACGGCGTGACCACAGCCATCATCTGATTCAGGAGCGGCACGGAATACTGGTCGAGGGTGCCGCGGTGATTGGGTGCGCCGTCCTCCATCAACTCCGCCTCCGCGCGGCGCTTGCCGATGGAGATGAACAGCGCCGCCAGAGTCGTGCACACGTACAGCCACTCTGAGATGGGCACATCGATGGCCACCGCTCCGGCCAGAACACGGATGACGTACGCCGCCGCGACGGCCATCACGTCAACGATCATCACGTTCTTGAGCCGGACGGAGTACCCAACGGTCACGCCCACGTAAGCGGCTGCCACAAGCCCCAGCCAGACGCTCAGCAGGGTTGACGCGCCCAGACAGACGACCAGCAGGATGACTGCAACGACGCCGGCGTCACGCGGGTTGACGCGCCCCGCCGCAATCGGCCTCTCCCGTTTGGTCGGATGCACGCGATCCCGCTCGGCGTCAATAATGTCGTTGATGATGTACGTCGCGCCGGACAGGCCGCAGTAGATGAGCGCGGCCAGGGCGGCGCGGAGCAGCAGGCCCGCGGCGGCCCCCGGATCCTCGAGATTCCAGTGAAGATTCAGCGAGAACAGGAAGGGGAGGAAGAGCAGGCCGTTCTTGGACCACTGCGCGGGGCGCACGAGACGCGCGAACGCGGTCAGCGTCGATTCCCGATACGCTCCATCCGTGTGATGCGCGCCCTCAGGCGCCGCAGCCGTTCCGCCTTCGGACATGCTCCCCCCGACCCAACGATGTCGAGATGATACTGTAGGTGCGACATGCCCCGCCAAAAGCGAACCGATAGCGCCACGGGCGCGGCGACCAGAGCCTCTTCCGCGCGCGTTCGTCTCGACGGCCTTTTGGTTGAGCGCGGCATGGCCACAGGCCGGGACGCCGCGCAGGCGATGATCGCCGGCGGGCGGATCACCGTCAACGGCTCCGTTGTCCTGCGCCCCGCGGCGCTCGTGAGCGCGGACGCGGACATCACGCAGTCGCCTGCCCCCGCCTACGTCAGCCGGGGCGGCGTCAAGCTGGCCGGAGCGCTGGACGCATTTGGGCTGACGCCGGACGGCCTTGTCTGCCTTGACGTTGGCGCCTCAACCGGCGGGTTCACGGACTGCCTGCTGCAGCGCGGAGCCTCCCGTGTCCACGCGGTGGACGTGGGGCACGGGCAGCTGGCATGGCGTCTGCGAACGGACCCCCGCGTCATCGTTCTGGAGCGTCACAACGCCCGTCACCCCCTGCCCGTCACTGAGCCGATTGAGCTTGCGACCGCGGACGTCTCGTTCATCTCATTGCGTCTGGTTCTGCCGCGCATCGCAGAGGCGCTGAAGCCGGGCGGCAGCATTCTGGCCCTGGTGAAACCGCAGTTTGAGGCGGGCGCGGATGAGGTGGGGCGGGGCGGAGTTGTGCGGTCTCCATCCGTCCGCGCGAGCGTGGTGGGGGACGTTGCTCTGTGGGCAATCGATCACGGCCTGCGTGTCCACGGCGTGCGTGAGTCTGCGCTCACGGGGCCAAAGGGCAACCGCGAGTATTTTCTGCTGCTGGAGAAGCCGCAATATGTGAGGGTCACTTAATCGGCTAACGCCCTACAACAGGACGGAAATCCAGCGCAGCTTCTTAACGCCCTTCCCAACCCGGCCAATCTCGATTGAGGGCGATGAAATGGCTCCATTCCGTCGGGAGATCGCTCTCCTCAAAGATGGCCGTGACCGGGCAGACCGGATCACACGCGGCGCAGTCGATACACTCATCCGGGTGGATGTAGTACATGTTGTCCTCATCCGTTGTGTGGATGCAGTCAACGGGGCAGACATCAACGCACGAGGCGTCCTTGAGGTCAATGCAGGGCTCTGCAATGATGTAGGCCATGCGCTTCAATCTCCTTACGAGTCCCGGATTCTCACTGATCGTTTCGTTCGCTGTGAACAGCGCCGAGACTCATTATAGCCGCCGTCAGGGGGTATGGCGCAATGGCGGGCGGTCATGCCCCGCCCGCGCCGCATGCCTCTAGGTAAAGATCATCGGGATCGCAGCGCCCAGGGCATACCCAAGCAGGGCGGACACGATGCCGATGGCCAGCATTTCAAGCCCGGAGATGATCGGGTTTCTCAGCGTGAACCGCGTCTTGCCGGCGCCCATGAGAAACAGCCCAATCGCCGTTCCTATGATCGACAGCCACGCGGCCAGCACGCCGGGCATCATCCCGAACGCGCTGACACCGTACGGAATGATGGGGACGGCCGCGCCGACAAAGAACGATGTCCCCATCGCAAGGGCGTCCTTCCACGGCACGGTATCCACGTCCGCGGAGAGGCCAAGACCCTTTTCAATCACGGTGTGCAGCAATGACGTCTCGCTCTGTCCCAGGGTTTCAGCCACCAGAACGGCCGCCTCCTCAGACAGGCCGTCATTGCGCAGCAGCACAACGAGGCGGGCGAGGAGGTCCGACCGGGCGTCATGGAAATCATGCGAGACCTTGGAGATCTCAGCCAACTTGACCTCCCGCTCCGATTGGGACGAGAGATAGCTGCCGGTCGACATTGACACCACGCCGCCAAGCCCGCCGGCAAGGCCGGCGATGACCGTGACAAAGCTGTCCTGTGTTGCCGCGTACACGGATGACACCAGGACGCCGGTGCTGATGAGGCCGTCCTGCATGCCAAAGATGACCTCTCTGATCCGGCCAAGGGCGCTGACGCGCTCCCGCTCCACATTGACGCTTTCCGCGGCGCGCGCCATTTCATCGTCGACAAAATCCGACGGCTCCACCTCCGCGGAGCCGTCCAGCGCTGCCGCCGCGCCCCCGTCCCATCCCGCCATCGCGCGGGCATGGCGAAAGATCTCAAGGTCCCGCTGGTCCCGGGCCAACGCCTGCTGTATCCGCCTGACGGCGTCCCCGCGCCCCTCCGCCTCAGCCTCGGTCAGCATGCGGGGGTACAGCGTCTCCGTGTCATACGTGTGGCTCTCAATAACGGACTGCAGGTTTTCCCGCGTGGACCGCAGTTCATCGACGGCGGAGAGGATGTTCACTGGAAAGGCGTCCGGCTCTCGCGCGGCGCGGAGAAACGCCTCTGCAACCTCCGGATATCCGTCCAGCACCGCCTTGGATGCGTAGGTGTTGTAGAGTCGCTTGACACGCGCATGGCCGATGAAGGCGTTCCAGAGGTTTTGATTCGTGCGGGACAGCCGTTGGCCCGGCCCCCCCGCGCGTTCTCCACCGTTCATCGCTATCCCTCAGAAGGTGTCCGTCGAACCGAAAGGCCCTCAGGACGCCGCGGTCTCATCACCAAGTGAGTGGATGCGCGCGGACTCTCTACGGGATTCCGGGAAGAACTTGCGCCAACTCTCATTGGCCCCCAGAAATCGGTGAAACGGATGATAGGGATTCGGGCGGGGCACAACGGGCACGCTGAGCAGCCGCATACCGGCTTCCTTGGGCGTGCGCCCCGCCTTGCGGTGGTTGCAGCGGACGCACGCCGCGACGACGTTCTCCCATGTATTCTGTCCGCCCCGATGACGCGGCAGGATATGGTCGAGAGTCAACTCCCGGGACGGCTTGCCGCAGTACTGGCAGGTATTACGGTCACGCAGAAAGATATCCCGGCGGGTCAGTCGCTGCGGGTGGATTGGCCGCCGGACATAGGACGCCAGGCGAATGACGGACGGCACCTCAACGCTGATCGTCGCGGCCTGCAGGCGTCCGCGTCCG
>JAAXGS010000090.1 GCA_012271225.1 Dehalococcoidia bacterium
AAGCGCGTGGCCAATCATGGACTTTGTGGAGCTCACCGGGATCTGGAAGGCGCGTTCACCAAACACGCGGTGAATCGCCGTCGTCTCGGCGGCGTCTCCCAGCGGCGTGGATGTCCCATGGGCATTGATATAGCTCACGTCTGACGGTTCGATACCCGCGTTTTCAAGCGCCCAGCGCATTGTCCGCGCCGCTCCCGCGCCGTCATCCCGCGGCTGTACAAAATCAAAGGCATCGGAGGAAGCCGCATATCCCGCAACCTCGGCAAGAATGGGCGCTCCACGCCCCCGGGCGTGGGTCAGCGACTCCAACACCAGGATGCCGGCCGCCTCGGTCGGCACGAAGCCGTCGCGATCGGAATCGAACGGGCGGGATGCGGACGCGGGGTCATCCTTGCGTTGTGAAAGGGCGCGCATGGCGCAGAACGCAGCCAGCCCCTGCGCGCAGATGGACGACTCGGACCCGCCGGAGATGATGATGTCCGCGCGTCCGGCCCGGATGATGTCGGCCGCATCGCCGATTGCCTGCGTCCCGGCAGCGCATGCGGTGATGACGGTGTTGTTGTAGCCCTCGAGTCCCAGCGCCATCGCCACGTTCGCCGCCGCCATGTTGGGCAGCATCTTCGACATATAGATCGGGCTGACCTTGCTCCAGCCCCGCTCCATGAAAATGCGGCTCTGCTCCTCCGTATCCGGGTAGCTGCCAATGCCGTTTCCCAGTAGGACGCCGATACGCTCTCGATTTTGCGTCTCCAGATTCAGATTCGCGTCGTCGATGGCCTGGCGAGCCGCGGCGACGGCCAACTGAGAGAAACGCGCGAGCCTTCGGACCTGCTTGGCGGGCATATACTCGCTCGCGTCAAAGTCCCGCACCTCTCCTGCGACAACACAGGGAAATTCAGAGGCGTCAAAGCTCTGGATGTAGTCGATGCCGCTCCGGCCCTCGATCAACCCTGCCCAATACTCGTCGACGGAGTTCCCCAGGGGCGTCAGCGCGCCCATCCCCGTGACGACCACTCGTTGATCCATCATTCGATCCTGCGCCGCCATTCCTGTCTCCTTCCTCCATCTGGTCTCTGTCAGATACGCCGATCAGTACGCGGACATGTCCCGTTGGGCGGAGAGCAGGTGCTCACGCGCCTCCGCCACTACAAACAGGGAGCCCGTTACTAGGATGAGCGCGGAGGGGCCGCCCTCCAGAATCGCCCGATCAATGGCCGCCGCCACCGTTGGTTCCGGCCGTACCGGGACTCCCGCTTCCCATAGTGTATCTGCCACGTCATCCGGGGCTAGGGAGCGGGGGCTCCGTGAGGCCGTCGCGATCGCCCCTGTGGCTACCACACCGATCTCCCGCGCTATTCCACCAACGTCCTTGTCTGACGCCGCTCCCAGCACAAGCTGCACGGCACGGCCGGGAAACGTCTCCATTATTGTCTCAGCCAAGCGTCCTGCGGAATAGGGGTTGTGCGCCCCGTCTGCGATGACAAGCGGCTCCTCGTTCAGAATCTCAAACCGTCCGGGCCAGCGGACGCCGCTGAAACCCGTGTAGACGGCATCGAACGGGACGGGGTAGTGCAGATCACGCAGGCGTTCCAGCATCGCCATCGCCAATGCCGCGTTCTCCAACTGATGCTCCCCCAGCAGGCCGACGCGGAGATCATGTTCGATAGCGCGGTCGCCAATCGCGCCCCACAGATGGAAATCCTGCCCGGACAGCGTGGCGGCCTGACGCCGCCAGAAAACATCGCGCCGTAACAGGGTAAGGGGCGCATCATGCCTTTGGCTGCAGGACAGGATCGCCTCCGCCGCGTCCACCTCCTGCGGGGCGGAGACGACGGGGACGCCGGTTTTGATGATTCCCGCCTTTTCCCGCGCGATCTCCCCAATGGTCGACCCCAGAGACGCCTGGTGATCAAGACTGATGGACGTGATGCCCGTCACGGTCGGTTGTACGACGTTCGTCGAATCGAGGCGCCCCCCCAGCCCCACCTCAATCACCTGCATGTCCACGCCTCGCGCGCGGAACACAACAAACGCGATGGCCGTCAGCGTCTCAAACGTGGTCAGGGTTCCGTATGATCCATCCGCGTTCACGGCCTCCACGCAGGGCCGCGCCACGGTTGCGGCGTCCGCGAAGTCCTGCTCTGAGCAGGGGTAGCCGTCAATGACGATGCGCTCACGAACGGTATGGAGATGCGGCGATGTGAACATGCCGGTTCGGTATCCGGCCAGCGTCAGCGCCGCCGCAAGCATGGCACATGTGCTGCCCTTTCCCTTGGTCCCGGCGACGTGCAGAGTCACCGGGCCGAGATGGGGGTCATTCAGGCGCCGCAGAAGCTCGTGAACCCTGTCCAGATTCCAGCGGCGCGCGGCTGTGCCCGCTGAGTCCGCCGTTTCACGGGAGTTCGCCGGCGCGGCGGCCCTCTCAAAGTCCGTCATCCCCAGAACCCAGCCCACTGCCTCTGCGTAGTCCATGCTTGAGTATAGAGCGCCTGAGGGGAAGGCCTCCCGCGCCTTTCACCGGAACAGGAATCCCGGGCATGTCGGCGCGCGTTGCCTCAGATACAATGAACGGAACCACGTCCATATGAGCGCCGCGCTCCCGGCAGCATGAGAGCCGGTTGGCGATGCCGCTTCGAGGTAGATTTACACATGACATCCGAAATGCCGCCCTATCGAACCGGCCCGGAACTCCGGGAACTGTTTCTCAGTTACTTTGAGTCCCAAGGCCATACCCGTATACCGTCTTCGTCGCTTGTGCCCAGGGATGATCCAACTCTTCTTTTCACCACGGCCGGCATGGTTCAATTCAAGCCGTATTTCCTTGGGCAATCGGAGCCGCCGAATCACCGGCTCACAACGGTTCAGAAGTCCTTCCGCACAACGGACATCGAGGAGGTGGGCGACACAACCCACCTGACCTTCTTTGAGATGCTGGGCAACTTCTCGTTTGGAGACTACTTCAAGCAGGGCGCGATAGAGCATGCCTGGGAACTGTGCACCACTCATCTGCAACTCGCTCCGGAGCGGCTGTGGGCAACCGTCTACACGGATGATGATGAGGCGGCGGCGCTGTGGGAACAGACCGGAATGCCCGTTGACCGCATCCGTCGTTTTGGCGCAAGCGACAACTGGTGGGGACCGGCCGGCGCCAGCGGGCCATGCGGGCCGTGCTCTGAAATTCACTACGATCTGACGCCTGACGCGCCGTTCCATGACGACGGCTGCGGGCCGAACTGCGAATGCGGCCGCTTCGTGGAGATATGGAACCTTGTCTTCATGGAGTTTGATCAGAGCGAGGACGGCTCACGTGCGCCGCTGGCCAAGAAAAACATCGATACGGGCATGGGGCTGGAGCGCCTGGCGACGGTCAT
>JAAXGS010000091.1 GCA_012271225.1 Dehalococcoidia bacterium
GGCGGATACCCCAGGTCCTTGCGCGTGCGGGGCAGCTCTTCCAGCACCTCCGGCAGGCGGTCAAGCGCATCCGCCTCCTGCAGCTGGGACATGAGATTGGATGTCATTCCTCCCGGGACCTGATGCGTCAGCACGCTGGTGTCGATGATGCTGAACTTCTTTGTGTCCAGCAGATGGGCGTACTTCTCCTGCAGAATCTCCTCCAGCCGCTCACTGGCCGCAATGAGACGGTTGAGGTCGATGCCGGGATCGCGCGGCGTGCCCTCCAGCGCCACAACAAGGGGCTCCACTGCCGGGTGGGCTGTCCGCAGCGCCAGGGGGGACAGGTCCGTATCGACAATATCGACGCCCGCCTCAATGGCCTTGAGCTGCGTCATCTGTCCAAGCCCGGAGGTGTAGTGGGTGTGCAGATGAATGGGGATGGAAACGGCGTCCTTGAGGGCGCTGATCAACTCATAGGCGTCATAGGGAGCAAGAAGAGCTGCCATGTCCTTGAGGCAGAGGGAATGCGCCCCCATCTGTTCAATTTGGCGCGCCTTGTCGACAAAGTACTCACGGGAAAACACGGGACCGCCCATGTGACGCTCCGTCACGGAGTAGCACACGGTGCCCTGAATGTGCTTTCCGGTTGCGGCGACGGCCTCAAACGCCGTTTCAAAGTTCCGCACGTCATTGAGCGCGTCAAAGACGCGAAAAATGTCGATGCCAACCTCCGCCGCCTGTTGGATGAATGCGTGGACGACGTCATCCGGGTAGTTGCGGTATCCAACAAGGTTCTGCCCGCGCAGCAGCATCATAAATGGTGTTCGCGGAGCGGCGGATTTCAGCAGGCGAACCCGCTCCCAGGGGTCCTCATTGAGGAACCGCGTCATCACGTCAAACGTCGCGCCGCCCCAGACCTCAAACGCGTGGAACCCCACGTCATCCAGCATGCCGATGATTTCGAGGATGTCGTCCGTCCGCATCCGTGTCGCAAGGATGGACTGATGCCCGTCTCGCAGCGTGATGTCCGCGATGCGGACGGGGGTGGGGTTTGAGATGAACGCGTGCGCGCCGTTGCTTGTCATCACGCCATGCTTTCAGGAAAGTTGGTCGTCACCCGTCGACTGAAGGGGAGGCCCTGCACCGTTCGTGTGGTGGCGTAGCGCATGCTCATTTGCAGGAGTCGTCCGCGCATGCGCCAGGCGTCACTGGATGATGCCAGATTGTGGATGGGCGCCGCGTCCTGCTCATATGCCTCAATGGCCGCGATGATTGCGGCGCGCAGACTATCGCTTATGCCGTCTGATGTCATGCGTATGTGTCTTTGTTCGCCGCCGAATGTCCAGGCGCTAGAGGGGAATGTTCCCGTGCTTGCGCGGCGGCATGGTATCGCGCTTGTTGCGCAGCATATCAAGGGCGCGAATGATGAGCTTGCGGGTGTCCGTCGGATCAATCACATCCTCGATGTATCCTCGCGCTGCGGCGATGTAGGGATTCAGAAACTGCTCGTTGTACTCCTCAATCGCGCGCTGCCTCTCCTCATCGGGGTTCTCCGCGCTGCGGATGCGGTCGCGGAAAATGATGTCCGCCGCCCCCTCGGAGCCCATCACGGCCATTTCCGCGCCGGGCCAAGCGTAGCTTATGTCGCCGCGCAGCATCTGCGATGACATGACCAAGAACGCGCCCCCGTATGATTTTCGTGTGACGACGCTCACCTTTGGCACGGTGGCCTCCGCATAGGCGTACAGCAGCTTTGCGCCGTGCGTGATGATGCCGCTGTGCTCCTGTTCCACGCCGGGCAAATAGCCCGGCACGTCCGTCAGCGTCACGATGGGGATGTTGAAGCAATCACAGAATCTGACGAAGCGCGCCGCCTTGATGGCCGCGTTGATATCCAGCGTGCCCGCGAGAACCATGGGCTGCTGCGCGACGATCCCCGCGGCGCGCCCGTTGAATCGGGCGAATCCCACAACGATATTGGCCGCCCACAGCGCGTGAACCTCCAGAAACTCGCCGGAATCAACAATGCACTGAATCACATCCCGGACATCGTACGGTTCATTGGGGTTCACCGGCACGATGTCGCGCAGTTCGGGGCAGGGGCGGTCAATCGGGTCCGGACTGGCGAACTCCGGCGCGTCCTCCTGATTGTTGGATGGCATGAAGCTGAGCAGGTGCCGGACCAGGTTCAGGCAGTCCTCCTCGCCATGCGCGGCAAAGTGCGCGACGCCGCTCTTGGTCGTGTGAGCCATCGCGCCGCCCAACTGCTCATGCGTCACAACCTCGCCCGTCACCGTGCGGATGACGTCCGGGCCGGTGATGTACATCTGACCGACGCCGTCCTCCATGATGATGAAATCGGTAATGGCGGGGCTGTAGACCGCGCCGCCGGCGGACGGGCCCATGATCAGGCTGATCTGCGGCACAACGCCGGAGGTCAGGACGTTGCGGACAAAAACCTGGCCGTAGCCGGCAAGGCTGTCCACCCCCTCCTGAATGCGCGCGCCGCCGGAATCCATGATGCCGATGATGGGCGCGCCGGTCTTGAGCGCCATGTCCTGCACCTTGTTGATCTTGCGCGCGGCGGTCAGGGAGAGCGTGCCTCCCAGAACGGTGAAATCAAAGGCGTAGATGAACACGGTGCGCCCGTCGATTGCGCCGTACCCGGTGACGACGGAATCCCCCGGAACGCGGCGGTTCTCCAACCCGAACTCCAGGACGTTGTGGGACGTCAGCGGGTCAAGCTCTTGAAACGAGTCGGGGTCGAAGAGGCTCTCAATTCGCTCATGCGCGGTCAGTTTGCCGCGCGCGTGCTGCCGCTCGACGGCGGCCGCGCCGCCGCCGGCGTGCGAGGCCTCGTGGCGTTGGGCAAGCTCAGCAAGCTTCTGCTCCATGCTCATGGGTTGTGCGGCACTGCTCCCGAATGGCGTTTCACTGTCCGCTCATGCTAGCAGAGCTACCCCCCTGATACAATATGACGCCTGACCGCGGCGCGGGGCGTTTTCGTGTCCGGCTGCGGCGCGGCAGATTGCGTCCGCGCGCTGATTGAGAACACTCTCCATCCATGTCTGATGTCATTGGCGCTCCCCCGATCACCCTTGCCGGCCGCGTATTTCCATGGGGCCGCCGCACCTATGTCATGGGCGTCATCAACGCCTCACCCGAATCGTTCTCCGGGGACGGAATAACGGATGTCCGCGCCGCCGTCGAGCAGGCGCTCCGATTCGCCCGGCAGGGGGCGGACATCATTGATGTTGGCGGTCAGTCGACACGGCCGCGATACTCGGCTGCTGTGGAATCGACCACCGACGAGACGGCGGGCGTGAGCGGATACGAGGAGATTCCCGTTGCGGACGAGATTGAGCGCGTTGCCCCCGTCATCAAGGCGATCACGTCTGAGATTGACCTGCCGATCAGCGTTGACACCTACAAGGCGCCCGTCGCGGCGGCGGCAATTGAGGCCGGGGCGGCAATGATCAATGATGTGTGGGGACTCAAGCGCGATGCGTCTCTGGCAAGCGTTGCCGCCGCGCACGGGGCGGCCCTGGCCCTGATGCACAACCAGGAGAACACGCAATACACCCGTCTGATTCCGGACATCATCGCAAGCCTGCGCCGCAGTCTGGCGGCTGCGGTTGCGGCGGGCGTGCCCTCTGAGCGGATCATCATCGATCCGGGGTTCGGGTTCGGAAAGACGGTTGCCCACAACCTTGAGGTTCTGCGCCGCCTTCGGGAAATACGATCCGCGCTGGGCCGCCCGCTCCTGCTGGGAACCAGCCGAAAGTCCACAATCGGGCGTGTTCTCAACCTCCTCGTCGATGAGCGTCTTGAGGGAACGGCGGCCACTGCCGCCGTGGGCATTGCCAATGGCGCGGACATCATCCGCGTGCATGACGTTGCGGAGATGACGCGCGTGGCCCGAATGACGGACGCCGTGACGCGCGGCCCCTTTGGCGGGGCGTGGAATGTCTGACGAGTCTCGCGCAGACAACGATACCCGGCGTGCCACCGCGTATCTGGGGCTTGGCGCGAACCTCGGCGACAGGGAGCGCGCCATACGGAAAGCGCTGGAGGAGTTGTCGCGCGTGATGGCGGTAACAGCCGTGTCATCCCTCTATGAGACGGATCCGGTCGGCTACCGTGACCAGCCCGCGTTCCTCAATGCGTGCGCCATTGTTCGCGCCGCCATGCCGCCCGATGATCTGCTGACGTTTGTCAAGGATATTGAGAAACGGGCGGGCAGGGTTCCGGCTTTTCGCAACGCCCCCCGCCCCCTGGACATCGACATCCTGCTGTATATGGACGCGGAGGGGAATGCCGTGCTGCTCGACTCGGAGCGGCTGACGATTCCGCATCCGCGCATGCATGAGCGCGCCTTTGTGCTTGTCCCGCTCGCGGAGATCGCTCCGGACGTTGCGCACCCGATCCTGCGGAGAAGCTTGATTTCCCTGCGGGATGAGATCGGGCGTGCCGGCGTGCGGGTGTGGGACGGACGGCGGTAATTCTCAGGCGCGGCTGCGTGAGAGCAGCCCGGCCCACGCGCCGAACACGTCACGCGCGATGCCCTCAAGCGCTGCAATCCGGCGCGGAGTCTCCGCCAAAAGCGCTGCCGGCTCCAGCCCGCCGCGGTGGACATCATCGGGAAACTCCTCCGCCATTGCCTGAACCTGCTCCTGCGTCATCTCAAGATGAAAGAGCAGGGCATGGACGGCGTCGCCATATGAGAAACCCTGAACCGGCGTCATGTCGGACGCCCCTGCGGGGATTGCGCCGGGCGGCAGATCATACACGTCGCCGTGCCAATGCAGGGGAGTGAACGTTTCAGGCAGGCGGGATAACACGAGATCGGCTGCCGCGTTCGGCGCTCGCCGCACGGGGCGCCAGCCGATCTCCGGCGCGGGTCCGGGTCGCACACTGCTTCCCAGCGCCTCCGCGATGATCTGACTGCCCAGGCAGACGCCGAGCACCGGCGCGCCCACGTCTAGCGCCTCCCGCGCCAGGCGTTTCTCATCCCGCAGATAGAGGTACCTGTCCTCCTCATACACGGATTGCGGGCCGCCCATGATGACCAGCCCGGAGTACCCCGCAAGGGACGGCGGTGCCGGCTGGCCATGGTGCGTTTGGCGGACGTCCGTCACGACGCCCGCGCTGCGCAGCGCCTCCGTGATGAGGCCGGGGTGCTCGGGCGCGGCATGCTGCAGGACAAGCACACGCCCGTTGCCGTTCTCCGTCCCTGCCGTCATTGGCATCCCCCATGCGCCGGGTTTGGGCAGCGGCGCGCCGTGCGCCCCTATAATACGGTGATGGCTATCACCGATCCGCGCTTTATCCGCAACTTCTCGATCATTGCCCATATCGA
>JAAXGS010000092.1 GCA_012271225.1 Dehalococcoidia bacterium
CTGGCCGGTGATGGCCGCCGTCACAGCGAGCATCTCGCGCATCCCCGGCCCGCCCTGCGGCCCCTCATAGCGGATGACCACAACATCACCCTCGGTGATCTCCCGGGCCTGAACGGCGTCAAAGGCGTCCTCCTCACGGTCAAAGACGCGAGCCGGGCCGCGATGATGGCGTATCGGCGTTCCCGCAATCTTGATGACCGCGCCCTCCGGCGCAAGGTTGCCCTTGAGGATGGCGATGCCGCCGGTGTCCCCCAGCGCGTCAGAGAGATCGCGCACCACGCCCGCGCCGCCGCCCGGCCGCACAACGTCAAGCGTCTCCGCAAGCGTCCTGCCGGTCACGGTCGGAGCGTCGCCATGCAGATAGCCCGCATCCAGCAGACGCTTGAGAACGACGGGCACGCCACCTGCCTTGTCGAGATCGGACATGACGTAGCGGCCGCCCGGTTTCATGTCCGTGATATACGGGGTCTTGTCGCTGATCCGCTGAAAATCCTCAATATCCAGGTCGACGCCGGCCTCATGCGCAATGGCGAGGAGGTGCAGGACGACGTTTGTTGAGCCGCCCATCGCCATGGCAGCCGTGATGCCGTTTTCAATGGACGCGCGCGTGATGATGTCCCGGGGGAGACGGTTCTGCCGCACCATCTCAACCACCTGCTCGCCGCTGCGAAAGGCGAGCTGTTCACGGCGGGCATCCACCGCCGGCACGGAGGCGGAGCCGGGCAGGCACACGCCCATCGCCTCGAACACGGACGCCATCGTGTTGGCGGTAAAGAGACCGCCGCAGGAGCCCTCTCCGGGGCAGGCGCACGCCTCCAGTTCCTGCACCGCCTCCAACGGAATCGTTCCGGCGGCGTACGCGCCCACGGCCTCAAACACATCGACGATTGTGACGTCGCGCCCGTCATAGTGGCCGGGCATAATCGTGCCGCCATAGAGAAAGACGGAGGGAATGTTGAGGCGGGCCATGGCCATGACGGAGCCGGGGAGCGACTTGTCACAACCCGCCAGAGTCACCATGCCGTCCAGCGCTTCAGCCATTGCGACCAGCTCGAACGAATCGGCGATGATGTCCCGGCTGACCAGCGATGCTTTCATCCCCTCGTGACCCATGGCAATGGCGTCCGAGACGGCGATGGCGGTGAACTCTATCGGCGTGCCGCCCGCCGCCCTGATGCCCTGCTTGACGTGGTCCGCCAGCCGCCCCAGGGAGAGGTTGCAGGGGGTGACCTCATTGGCCGTGCTTGCCACGCCAATCAGAGGCTTCCGCAGGTCCTCCGGCGTGAAGCCCATGGCGTAAAACATGGAGCGGTGCGGCGCGCGCTCCACCCCGTCCGTCACCTGCCATGACCGCGGCTTTGGCGCGGGATTCTGCGTCATTGTCTCTCCCCCAACGTCCGTGTGTTCCGCGTTGCCTGCTGTCTCAATTCCGGTCGCCGACCGGCGGGGCATCGCGCAGTGCGTCCGTCCGTGCCGCCATGATGAAATCGTTTCGATGAAGACCGCGAATCTTGTGCGACCACCACCAGACCGTCACCCTGCCCCATTCCGTTGAGATCAACGGGTGGTGCCCCTCCTCCTCCGCGATTACGCCAATGCGGTTTGTGAACGCAAGCGCGCCGGCAAAATCACGGAATCGGTACGCGCGCCTCAGCTTGAGGAC
Source organism: Dehalococcoidia bacterium (assembly GCA_012271225.1). Lineage (GTDB taxonomy): Bacteria > Chloroflexota > Dehalococcoidia > UBA6926 > UBA6926 > VXMO01. Next base: position 1,664 of record JAAXGS010000092.1, read on the forward strand.
GCCGCCGTCATCCAGCAGCTCCCAGTCAGGCACCTGCGGCTGAAAGGCTGCGATCTCCGCCTCAGTCACGCGGGGTGAGTCCGCCCGGCATGCCACGCATCTCTGCTGCGTCAACATCTCTGTCTGCGCCATGGTTCTAATCCCCGTTTTGCGTCCCGGTCTCCGGCGGCTGCTGCATCAACTGCAGTGTATTCCCGTCCGGATCCCTGAATGTCGCGATCCAGCCGCCCCAGGCCTCCTGCTCCGGAGGGCGGAGGAACTCCGTTCCCTGCTCGAGCATACGCGCATATGCGGTCTGAATGTCATCCACGCCAAGGTTGAGCATGATTCGAAACGGGTCCAGGCTCTCCTCCGTCCATATCTGACTGTGGCGGCCAATGTTGAGCCGCAGCCCGGGCCGCACATCGAACGTCACAAGCTCACCGTGATCGGAGTGCTGCGACAGGCCGATGACGTCGCGATAGAACGCAACCATCCGCTCCATCTGCGCGGTGAACAGATTGACGCCGATGATGTCCTGAATCACGCCGTCCGCCCTCAGCGCGCGTCCTGCACAAAGCGCGCCGCGGCGCGCCCCGCCAGTCCGGCAAAGTTCGTCGCAATGTATCGAAACCCCCGCTCGCGCCATTCCCGCGCCGCCTCCGGCGAGCCGACAATCGTGCCGGCAACGCGCCCTGCGTCAATGACCGCGCGGCCCGCGTCCGCAATGGCACTGACGACGCGCGGGTCAGTGGTCTGGCCGGGGATGCCCATCGAGGAGGAGATGTCGGTTGCCCCGAAGAAGACAACATCGATGCCGCCCACATCGAGGATTGCGTGGAGATTGCCAAGCGCCTGAACCGTCTCAACCTGAACGACGACGAGCATCCGCGCATTGGCAGTTTTTGCGTAGTCGGACACGGATTCCGCCAGGCCGAACGCGCCGGCGCGCACGCCGGCCAGCCCGCGCCGCCCCTGCGGGGGATACAGCGCCGCTCCCGCCGCGCGCCGGGCGTCATCCGGCGTGTTGATCATGGGCATCTGCAGTCCCTGCGCCCCGGTGTCGAGATGGCGGAGAATGTTCTGCGGCTCATTCATCGCCACGCGAACAACGGGCGTGGTCCCGGCGGCCTCCGCCGCACGGACCATGTTCGTCACGGTCTGCAGATCGGCCGGGCCGTGCTCGGCGTCAATGATGACAAACTCAAATCCGGCCCAGCCCAGAATCTCCACGACCTCCGGGCTTGGCAGATTGACAAAGGAGCCGAGCGCGCTTTCGCCGTCGCGCAGCCTCTGTTTGAGGGAGTTTATTCTGGCCACGTCAGCCCGCCTGGTTCAACTGCCGGACGCTAATCGTCAGACCCGAGTTTCAGGAGCGCGAGGAATGCCTCCTGCGGGACTTCGACGCGGCCAACGCGCTTCATTCGCCTCTTGCCCTCCGCCTGCTTTTCAAGCAGTTTGCGCTTGCGCGTCACGTCGCCTCCGTAGCACTTGGCGAGGACGTTCTTGCGCAGCGCGCGAACGGTTTCCCGTGAGATGACGCGGCCGCCAATGGCCGCCTGAATGGGCACATCAAACATCTGGCGGGGTATCGTCTCCCGGAGGCGTGAGACAAGCGCGCGACCGCGGACATAGGCGGTCTCACGCGGGTAGATGGCGCTGAGGGCGTCCACCGGCTCCTCATTGACCAGGATGTCCAGCTTGACCAGATTCGCCTCCCGCGGCTCAATGACCTCATAGTCCAGCGAGGCGTAGCCCTGCGTGCGTGATTTCAACTGGTCAAAGAAATCGATCAGCATCTCCGCAAGCGGCATCTGGTAGCGCATGGCCACGCGCGCCTGTCCGCCGACCGCGCCCGCGCCGGACTGAATGTACTCCATCTCCTCATACTGCGCCCGCCGCTCCGACATCAGTTCCATCACCGGGCCGACAACCTGGTTCGGGCACAGAATCGTCGCTCGGATCCAGGGCTCGTACATGGCGCTGATCCCGGAGGGGTTGGGCAACTCCGCCGGATTGTGAATGGTGAGGGCGGAGCCGTCCGCGCGGAGGATTTCATACGCCACGCTCGGCGCGGTGATCAGGATTTCCAGGCCGTATTCCCGCTCCAGCCGTTCCTGCACGATCTCCATGTGGAGCAGGCCGAGGAATCCGCAGCGGAAACCGAATCCCAGCGCGAGGCTGCTCTCCGGCTCATAGGCGAGCGCGGCATCGTTCAGCTGCAGCTTGGCCAGAGCGTCGCGCAGCTCCTGATAGTCCGTGTCGCCGGCGGGATAGAGGCCCGCAAAGATCATCGGCTTAAGGGGGCGGTAGCCGGGCAGCGGCTCCCGCGCTGGCGAGTCCGCCAGAGTGATCGTGTCACCCACGCGGCACTCCCGCACGTCCTTGAGGCCCGTCGCGACGTAGCCCACCTCTCCCATCGTCAGTCCGTCCCGCATGGACATGAGCCACGGCGTGAAAACGCCAACATCCAGCGGCTCAATCACACGGCCGTTGGACATCAACCGCAGGGGAGCGCCCGGCGGCACAGCGCCGTCAAAGACGCGCACATAGGCCACGACGCCGCGGTAGGGATCGTATTTGGAGTCGAAGACCAGGGCGCGCAGGGGCGCGTCCACGTCGCCGCGCGGCGCCGGCACGCCGTGGACGATGGACTCCAGCACATCCTCCATGCCGATCCCCTCTTTGGCGGAGGCGAGCACGACATCCTCTCCGGGAAGCGCGAGCATGTCCTCAAGCTCCGCCGTCACCTCCGCCGGCCGCGCGCCGGGAAGGTCGATCTTGTTCAACACGGGAACCAGGCTCAGCCCAAGCTGCATGGACAACATGGCGTGGGCGAGCGTCTGCGCCTGTATGCCCTGGGACGAATCGACAACGAGCAGCGCGCCCTCGCACGCCGTCAGGCTGCGGGACACCTCATAGCTGAAATCCACGTGGCCCGGCGTATCGATGAGGTTGAGCTGATACGTGTGTCCGTCGCGCGCCTCATAGACCATACGCACGGCCTGCGATTTGATGGTGATGCCTCGCTCACGCTCCAGTTCAAGCTGGTCCAGCAGTTGATCCTGCATCTCGCGCTGTGAAACGGTCCGCGTCGATTCCAAAAGCCTGTCCGCAAGCGTGGACTTCCCATGATCGATATGGGCAATGATCGAGAA
>JAAXGS010000093.1:0-4485 GCA_012271225.1 Dehalococcoidia bacterium
TGACCACACCGGCTACACTATCACCATGAACGGCTGGGGCGCTGCCGTAGCTAACAGATCGTGCTACCATAGTGCTAGCAGTCTGGTGGGATGTGAAGTATGGGAACTGTACACGTGCGTCGCCTCGATGATCAGGTCGTCGAACGGCTCAAGCGCCGCGCGGCTGCCAACAATCGCTCTTTGGAGAGCGAGGCCCGCCACATCCTGGAGCAGGCAGCCGAGGACGACATGGCGGAGCGGGTCAGAGCGTTCCGAGCCCTGTCTGAGAGACTGCGTAGGGAAACCGTCGGCATTCCTCAAACTCCCTCATACATCCTGATTAGAGAGGACCGAGATAGCGGTCACAGGGATGCGTGATGCGGCTGGTTGTAGACGCAAGCGTCGCCGTCAAGTGGTTTGTAGAGGAGGAATACTCCGCTGACGCCGGGCAGCTGCTTGAACAGGGGCATGAACTCTACGCCCTCAGACTGCTGGCGTCTGAGGTCGGAAACGCGCTATGGCGGAAGGTCCGCATGGGGGAATTGGAGCGGAGCAGGGCCGGGACGCTGGCTTCTGCCATTGCGGAGGTGGCTGTGCGGTGGACACAGGATGAAGAGGTCTGTTCGGACGCGGTTCGCCTGGCCCTGACGCTGGACAGGCCGGTGTACGACTGCGTCTATCTCGCCCTGGCGCACAGGCTGGGGGCGAAGCTGGTGACAGCGGACGTCCGCTTCGCCAACGCGCTGGCAGGGACGGAACACGGTGGAGCGGTCGTCACGTTAAGCACTCGGGCCGCTGAATGACCGGGCGCAGATGCACTTGTGTGAGTAAAGAGCCGCGCCCGCTACACTATCACCATGAACGGCAGGACAAGTCGCTACGTCGAGCGCGCGAATATCTACCTGACGCAGGCCTCAGACGAGTTGGCGCGCGGAGACACGCTGCAGGCAAGCGAAAAGGGCTGGGGCGCAGCCGCGCAGATGGTCAAGGCTGTGGCGACTGAACGCGGCTGGCGTCACGGCCGTCATAACTACCTGTTTGACGCCGTTGACCGCATCGCGCTGGAAACAAGCGACCCTGACTTCAATGTCCTCTTCTCACTGGCCAGCGACCTTCACTCCAACTACTACGATGGTTTCCTGTCGCACGGTCAGGTGACCGCCAACCTCGACCGTGTAACCCTGTTCACGGAGAAGATGCGCGCCCTGCTGAACGGCGGCTAGACGCGCCGCATCTCCTCCCGGCGTGACGCAATCACCGTCGCGCCGTATCGTTCATCCCCCGCAGCCCGCTACAATGATCCAGGCACGTGCCCGCGTCGGCGGGGTTTTTGGCGTTTAAGAATGGAGCGACTGGCCAGGAAAAGGGGCGATGCGGGGATGGAAACGGGTGTAGCGGGCGGCGCAGCCATTATCGGCGGGGCGGCGGCTATCGGCGTGGAACCCACGGCTGCCGCGTGGAGCGCCGCCGCATGAGTCTCGCCGTGCTCTCGGACGGCCTGCGACACCGATCCGCCTACCGCCGCCTGATTGAGGCGCTGCGCTCCGGGCAATCGGAGCCGATCCTGCTTGATCCGCTTGAGGGGGCCACGCCGTACATCATCGCCAGCCTGTGGCGCGACCTGGGCCGGCCGGTTCTGTGGCTTCACGCCGGGGCCAATGACGCGCGCCACGCCTTTGAGCAGATCAGCGCCTACATCCCGCCGTCCGCGTCCGACGCGGTCATTCCGTACCCGGAGCCGGACGCCCTGCCCTATGAACGACTCGCCAACGATGCCACGACGACGCGGGAGCGACTGCGCGCCCTCGCCGCCCTGGCGGACCATCACGCCGCCGCGCAGGAGGCGCGCCTGCAGGAGATTGTGGCGCGGCCGGCCCCGTTCATCATCGCCAGCGCCTACGCGGCCGCGGCGGTCACCATGCCGCCCGATGCCTTCCGCAACGAGACCGTTACTCTGGCTGTTGGCGAGACGATCGCGATTGAGGACATCCTCGCCGACTCCGTTGCGCTTGGGTATGAGCCGGTGTCGGCAGTTGAGACGCCCGGCGCCGTGAGCCGCCGCGGCGGCATCGTCGATATCTGGCCCCCCCATGCGGAGAGCCCCGTCCGCCTTGAGCTCTTTGGCCACGTAATAGACACCATCCGCAGTTTTGACGCCGCGACGCAGCGCTCCACAACGCCGCTGGAGCGCGTTGTGCTCACGCCCGCCCTCGAGCTGATCCCCTCGACGGTCAGGCGCGCGCCGCCGATCGATCTCGACGGCGCAGGCGAGGAGGACGCGGCGGTGTTCCGCGATGAGCTGCAGCGGTTCGCGGACGGAGCGGCGGTGGCGGGCAGCGGATTCTACATTCCGTACTACCACCGAGCCATCCTCACGGATCACCTGCCGGATGAGACGGTCGTTATCGTAGACCGCCCCATGAGCGTCAGTTCGCGTCTGCAGGAGGTCATTCGGCGCGGGGAGGAGATCCGCGGTGGGCAGGTTGAGCGGGGCAAGCTGCCGCGCGGTTTTCCCAGCCCGGTGGCGACGCCGCAGCGGCTGGACCTGTCGCTGGCGGATGTGCCGCGCCGCCTCCATCTCGAGCCGTTCACGCAAGAAACGCCGGAGGCCTACGGGCAGGGGCGGACATCGTTCGGCAGCCTCGGCTTTTCTCCGCCGGAGGCCTACGGCGGCCGCATCGATCGCCTCAGCGGCGATCTCATGCGGGCGCGCAACGGCGGAAAGGCCGTTGTCATCGCCTCGCTGCAGGCGCCCCGCCTGGCGGAGCTTCTGCGTGAGCACGGGCATGAGCTCTCCCTCCGCGCGCAGATCGATGCCGTCCCGACGCCGGGCAGCCTCGTTCTCGTTCAGACGGCCCTGGCAGAGGGATGGGATCTCGGCGGAGAAAACCCGGGGGTTCGCGGCGCAGTTCTCACGCTCTCAGACGCGGAGGTGTTCGGATTCATAAAGCGCCCCCGCCCGGTGCGCCGCCGCGTTGTGCGGCGCGATGCGTTCCTCTCCGATTTCTCAGAGGGGGACTACGTGGTCCATGTGGAGCACGGGATCGCGCAGTTCAGGGGAACGGTTGAGCGCCCCTTTAATGATTCGCAACGCGAGTATCTCGTCCTCGCATACGCCGCGGGCGACACCCTGTACGTCCCCACGGATCAGGTGGACCGCGTCTCCCGGTACGCGGGCACGCGCGGCGCGCCCACCCTGACCCGCCTGGGCGGGAGCGAGTGGGCGAACACCAAACGGCGCGTCAAGGAGGACGCGCTGCGGTTCGCGGAGGAACTGCTGCGGCTCTACGCCCAGCGCGAGGTGAACTCCCGCGCGCCGCTCACCGGAGAGACCGCGTGGCAGTGGGAACTCGAGAGCTCCTTTCCCTATCAGGAGACGGATGATCAGCTGCAGGCAATCCATGATGTGAAGGCGGACATGGAGGAGCAGCGTCCGATGGACCGCCTCATCTGCGGCGATGTTGGCTACGGCAAGACGGAGGTGGCTGTGCGCGCGGCGTTCAAGGCGGTGGCCGGCGGAGCGCAGGCAGCCATCCTTGTGCCGACGACGGTGCTCGCGCAGCAGCACTTTCACACGTTTCAGGAGCGCCTTGAGGCCTTTCCCCTGCGGGTGGACATGCTCTCCCGGCTGCGTTCCGACGCAGAGCAGAAGGAAACCGTGGCGGCGCTGGCGCGGGGCGAGATCGACGTCATCATCGGCACGCACCGACTGCTCTCCGGAGATGTGCGCTTCCGCAATCTCGGGCTCGTCATCATCGATGAAGAGCAGCGCTTTGGCGTCCGCCACAAGGAACACCTGCGGAAGATGCGCGCAACGGTGGACGTCCTCACCATGACCGCCACGCCCATCCCGCGGACGCTCCACATGGCCCTGTTCGGCATCCGCGATATGAGCCGCATCGACACCCCACCGGAGGAGCGTGTGCCCGTCACAACGTTCGTGGCGGAGCAGGAGGACCACACAATTCGTGAGGCAATTCTGCGTGAGACGGACCGGGGCGGGCAGGTGTTCTTCGTCCACAACCGCATCCAGGACATCCATCGCGCCATCCAGCATCTGCGGGAGCTTGTGCCGGAGGCCAGCTTTGGCGTGGCGCACGGACGGATGCCGCCGGAGTCGCTTGAGAGCGTCATGGACTCATTCGGCGCGCATGAGTTCGATGTCCTGGTCTGCACAACCATCATTCAGGCCGGACTGGACATGCCGAACGCCAACACGCTGATTGTCGATGACGCGGACCGCCTGGGGCTCACGCAGCTGTACCAGCTGCGGGGGCGCGTCGGGCGGTCGTCCGTCCGCGCCTTCGCATACTTTCTTTTCAGAAGAGACCGCGTTCTGACACCGACCGCGGAGCGCCGCCTGCGGGCCATCCTCTCCGCCGCCGAACTCGGCGCGGGATTCCGCCTTGCCATGAAAGACCTGGAGATCCGCGGCGCGGGCAACATCCTGGGGGCGGAGCAGAGCGGGAACGTGGCCGCCGTGGGATTTGATCTCTACACGCGCCT
>JAAXGS010000093.1:4568-12159 GCA_012271225.1 Dehalococcoidia bacterium
CTGTCGACCCTTGTGAACCCCGATGACGTTCAAACGATTCGCGCGGAGTTGCGCGACCGTTTCGGCCCCGCGCCCACGCCCGTCGAAGACCTCCTGCTCGCGGTGGAGATTCGCGCGCAGACCGGCCATCTGCGCGGCATGGTGCGCTCAATCGCGCATGAGGGATCGGAGATCCTTGTGCGCCTGCGTGACGTCCATTGGCTTGACCGCGACGTCATCCGCCGCGCGCTGCCGCGAGCGACCGTCGGCCATCTGCAGATACGCCTGTCCGCGCTCGGCGACGCCGATTGGCGGGGAGATCTGAAGCGCCTGATAGAGGAGTTCGCGCGGATGAGCGCCGCCGCCGCGCCCGCTGCCGCAACGGCGTAAACGTCAGTGCCGGCGCTTGCGCCACTGCCGCAGGCGCGTCAGCAATGACGGGGAGTCCGGATTGTCATAGACGGTCTGGCCGCGCCAGCGTTTCTCATAGCCGCCGGGCAAAACCCCGGGCGCGCCGCCGTTCCTGAAGTAACTCAGATAGGCTGCGCCAAGCAGCAACAGGCCACCCAGGACCAGCGCCGCGCCAATTGAGCCGGCCGCGCCCCACAGCAGCGCGCCCACGATGAGCAGGATGAGCCCGGCAATCGCCGCCTGCCTCATCCCCCCGATGGAGAATCGACCTCGCGGCGGAGGCGGTGTCGACCGGGATTTCGGCGCGCCGCGCGCGCCCCGCGGGGGCGGCGGCAGCTTTCCGGCCTTATCGACGATATCCTCTATCTCACGCTGGAGGCGATCACTCATCTGTGCATCTCCTCGCTCCCGGTACGCCTGCTGTAGCGCATTGTACCCCGCGTTGTGGCGACGCGCACGCGAGCGTCACGCGCGCATCGCCTATACTCTGACCATGAATGCCGCCGCGCAACCCCCCTCACTGACGCCCGAGGCCGTTCGCGCCGCCCTGGACGCATTCGCGCCGCGCCTCATCGCCGATTCCTCGCTGACGCCCTCCGCCGTCCTTATTCCCATCGTCGATGGGCCAAACGGTCCGGACATCCTCTTCACCGTCAGAACCGCCCACGTTGAGCATCATAAGGGAGAGGTGTCCTTTCCCGGCGGCGCGCGTGATCCGGAGGATGACACCATCACCCGCACCGCCATTCGGGAGACCCATGAAGAGGTGGGGATTCAACCGGAGCATGTGCAGATTCTGGGGCGATTGAACGACCACCAGACCCGGACGGGCTATCACATCACGCCGTTCGTTGGATACGTGGCCGGCGGCGCAGACTACGACCACAACCGCCTCGAGGTGAATCTCGTTCTTGAGGTTCCCTTTGAGACGCTGTGGGAGATCTACATCAGGGGGCCGCAACCATTCACATACGGCTCAAACACCATCATGGCGTATGAGTTTCACCATGAGGGACACCGTATCTGGGGCGCGACGGCGGGGATTCTGGCGGAGTTCTTCGACCTCTTGCTGGCCGCGAAAAGCGCATAGCCGCCCGCCCAATTACGCCCGAGCGCCCCATGGCCCATGGCTCCGCCCCCGGCGGAACCAGAGATTTTCACAGAAACGCGCCTCGACCTCTTGACACCTTGACACAAGTTCTTATAATGACGTTATCAAGTTAGTGGCAAGGAGGTTAGGAGAAATGACGATGATTCGATGGAACCCCTGGACAGACCGCTCGCTCTTCGGGCGCGGCCTGGCGCGGTCACTGGAGACGTGGCCCGGACATGCATGGCGGCCCAACGCCGGCAACCTTCGCATAGATGTGGAGGACAACCCGGACCACTACAGTCTGACGGCCTCTCTCCCGGGCTTTGAGCCGGGTGATGTGGACATCTCCGTCACGGGCCGGACAGTCACCGTGTCCGCGGAGTCCAGTCAGGAGGCGGACAGAGCTGAGGACTCCTACGTCCTGCGTGAGCGCTACAGCGGCTCGTTGATTCGGCGCCTCATCCTCCCCGGCGCTGTCGACGCCGCCAACGGCTCCGCGGAGTTCAGAAACGGCGTGCTCACCATCCGCCTGCCCAAGGCGTCCGGCTCTGAGACGCACAGGGTGGCGGTCAGCTCCTCCGGATAGATCGCCCGCGCCCACCGGGAGAGGCCCCGCCAAGGCGGCGAGGCCTCTCCCTTTTTTGCCGTTTTTTGCCGCGCTGAGCGTCTAATCGGCCATGAGGACGGCGCGCGCCGGCGCGCCGTCCAGCCCCGGCGCCCGGAGCGGCAGAAACGCCAGCGTATACAACTGATTTCCCTCGACCTCAGACAGGTTCAGCCCGCCCATGACTGCGCCGTTGGCCCGCAGGATCACCAGGCTGGCGCGGGGGGCCTCACCCCCAAACTTGTCGATGGACAGGTAATCGATTCCGACGGAGCGCGTCCCGCGCTCCACCAGCCACTCCGCCCCCTCCGTCGTCAGGAAAACGTAGCGAGGCTGAAAGTAGTCCCTGCCCCACAGCGCGGAGTTTCTCGTTTTGAGCAGCACACGCTCAACAGGCATCTCCGGCTGCGCGGATTCAAGATGCTCAACGGTGATTCCCATCCCTTCCGGCACAGACGTCAGGTCGGCCACCCATGCCGGCCCCACCAGCAACTCGGTCGGCAGCGTTTCCGTTTCTCCGCCGCCCTCAATGCAGTGCGCGGGCGCCACAAGGTGCGTGCCGCTGTGGGAGCCCATCTCCAGGCGGGAGAAACGCAGCCCGTCCCGGTGAATGGTCTTTTCTGATCGGGCAAAGAACGGCGTGTCTCCCGGGTAGACGTGCATCCCGTCCCTGAGGGGCCTCAGAGGAACGGAGATGTCAATGACGCGCACGGCTCAGTCACACGGAGATGTTTTGCGTGTCCTGCCCTGCGCCGGGGATCAGCCCGTGAGGGCAAGCCCCCCATCGACGGCGATGAGCTGCCCGGTGATGTACGCCGCGCGGTCCGTACAGAGAAACGCGACCAGTTCCGCGATCTCCCACGCATGGCCGCGGCGCCCAAGCGGGATATGATCCGTCAACTGCTGCTTGATCTCCTCCGGCAGGTTCTCCGTGACATCCGTGGAGATATAGCCGGGCGCAACGATGTTGGCCGTGACGTTCCGCGCCGCAAGCTCCTTTGCCACGCTGAACGTGAATCCCGTCAGGCCGGACTTGGCCGCGGCATAGTTGGACTGACCCGGATTCCCCGCCAGCGCCACAACGGATGAGATGTTGATGATGCGGCCCCACCGGTTTCTGGTCATTGATCTGAGAACGGCCCGCGTACAGAGAAACGGCCCGCGCAGGTCCGTTCCGATCACCGTGTCCCAATCCTCATCGGTCATGCGCAGCAGCAGCTTGTCGCGAATAATGCCGGAGTTGTTGACCAGGATATCGATCTTGCCAAAGGTATCGATCGCGCCCACCACCATGGCCTCGACTTGATCGGACTGCGAGACGTCCGCGTGGAAGGCGGCGCTCTCCACGCCCAGCCCCTTGATCTCCCTCACGACGTCATGCGCCAGGTCCTTGCTCGCGTTGTAGTTGACGGCGATATCCGCGCCCATCGAGGCAAGCTTCAGGGCGACTGCCTTGCCGATGCCGCGCCCCGATCCCGTCACGAGCGCGACGTGGCCGGCAAGCTCCCGCGATTCCTGCGTGGCCGGTTCAGCCTGACTCTGCATGGGATTAGGCTCCTGCCGATCCGGCCGGCGCCGTGGACTGATTGCGGGCATGGATTGCGCTCAGTTCCGCTTGAATGGCCGCGACGATGTCATGCTCCTTGAGCAGGCGCGCGGTGCGAATGGCTCCGTGAACCATCGGCGCGCGGGCTCGTCCATGTCCCACGATCACGATGCCGTTCACGCCCAGTATCGGCCCCCCCGCGGTTTCAAGGACATTGATCTTGCGGAAGACATCCCCCGCGATGTCCCGCGCCCTGTCCGGGCCCAGTTCCGGAGCGAGCCGCTCTCCCAAATCTCGCGCAATGGCCACTCCAAGCCCCTCGCTGTATTTGAGCAGCGCGTTACCGACGAATCCGTCGGACAACACCACGTTCGCCTTGCCCTGCACGGCCTCATGCGCTTCGACGTTGCCGATAAAGTTGAGGCCGGAGCGCGTCTGCAGCGCCGTGTATGCCTCCTTGACCTGCCTGCTTCCCTTTGTGGACTCCTCCCCAACGTTCAGCAGGGCCACGGTCGGGTTCTCAATCTCAAGGTAGGCGCGGGCCGTGGCCACGCCGATGGCGGCAAAATCAAGGAATTGCGGCGGGCGGGCGTCAACGTTCGCGCCCATATCCAGCCAGATCGTGTTGGGCGCGTAGCCGAGAGCCGGCCCCCCCAGCACCGGCCTGTCCAGGTTCTCCTGCGTCCCCAGCAGGAAATGCGCGCTGGCCATGGTGGCTCCCGTCGAGCCCATGCTGACAACGGCGTCCGCAGCGCCCTCCTTGACCAGCCCCGTGGCGACCAGCACGGACGCCCTGGGCTTGCGCCGCAGGGCCAGAGCGGGCTGCTCCGCCTCATCGATGGCGTCATCGGAGGGCACGATACTGATGGGCAGGCCATCCGCGCCGTCTGCGGCCAGCTCCGGCTGAATGCGCTCCGGGACGCCGACCAGCAGGACGGTGGCGCCCTCACGCGCCGCCGCGATTCCGCCCCTGACGATCTCTTCCGGCGCGTGATCCCCGCCCATTGCGTCAAGGGCGACACGGAAACCGCGCGCGTCCGGCGGTGTTGGCGTCACGTTCACATCCTCCGCGTCCGCCGCGCGATCACGGCGGGTATTCATCTATTCCGTTACAGTCAGGGTCGCGTCGCCCGTGGCGAGCCGTTCCGCTGTTCCGGCTTTCGAACATTCTACGCCGCAGCGGACCTCTATTGTGCCATCACTCCGCGTCTCACGGACACGTTCCTGAACGGTGATCGAGAGTTGATCGCCGGGGCGCGCCGGCGATCGGAAGCGCGCCCGCAGCCTGCCGCTCTCATCCCACGCGGCCCCATAGGTCCGCGAGAGCGCGTCCGAGAGGTAGCCGAACAGAATCATGCCGTGCGCAATCGTGCCGCCAAACTGCGTCGCCGCCGCAAAATCGGCATCGATGTGAATGCGGTTGCGGTCGCCGGAAACCGCCGCGTAGGCATTGATGCGATCCTGCGTCACAGCGCGGGTGAGCGTGGTGTTCTCGGTCATGCGCCAGACCCGCCGGCAGGGAACATCACCGTTCCCGAACCCGTCGCGAGAACATCGCCGCCGCTGTCTCCGTCCCGCGCGTCCGCCTGCCGTACGGTGAAGTCCAGCGTCACGAATGTGAGGCCGCCGCGACTCGATACGGCGGACACGGCCGCCTCACACAGCGCCGACGCCCCCACCGGTATTGGCCGCGCCATGATCACTTCCTGTGAGGCGTGCAGGCACCCGTCCGGCAGCGCGACGCGCGTGAGCAACGCGCCAAGGGACAGGGACGAGACGACGGACGGCGGCGTTAACAGCACGCCTTCCGCGTTCTGAGCAGGCCTGCCCTCGAGCGTCTCAAGGAACCGCTCGACTGTGTCTCTGCTGAGATCAAGCGGTATCGCCTCAAAGGACTGTCCGGCGGAGACGGTATCCAGGCTCACACGCGGTTGGGACATCACTTGGTGACGAGCGCACAGCGGGTGGAGCGCCGCGCCGGGCGCGGCTCTGAGATTGAGGCCGTTTCCGGTTGACGGGGCTTATACGCTGAGAAAGTCAATGAGCGCCCTGTTGAACTCATCAGGCTTATCGAGGTTTGAGAGGTGATTCGCCCCCGCGATGGTGACGAGCGTTGCGTTGGGAATCGCGGCGGCCATCGCCTCCGCGTCGGCGGGCGGAGTGATGCCGTCCTGATCACCCACGACAATCAGTGTGGGAACGGAGATGCCGGGCAACATATCGGACTGATCCCGCCGCAGAGCCATGGCGCGCGCCGAGCCAGCGACGCCGGCAGGCGACGCGGCCCGGATCATATCTGACGCTCTGGCGGCGACCGCAGGCCGATCGCGCACGGTCGACTCCGTCAGCATCCGGCCGGGCAGCGCGCCGGCGACACCCTCGACTCCGTCCGCTTCCACCTGTTTCGCCAGGTTCTCCCGCCCCTCCCGCGCCTGCTCTGAATCAGGCAGATGGCGCGTATCCAGCAGCATCAGCTTCGCCAGGTGTTCCGGATACGCCCGCGCAAAGGCCAGCGCCACGTAGCCGCCCATTGAGAATCCGCCAAGCGCAACAGTCCCCAGGGACAGCGTCTCAATCAGTTCATGCAGATCGTCCGCCAGCATCTCCATGGTGTACGGCCCGCTTGTTGCGCCGGACTCGCCGTGGCCGCGCAGATCATAGGTGATGACGCGGTGGCTGCCCGTGAGCGCCGCAACCTGGTCATCCCACATGGACTTGTTGTACGGAAAGCCGTGAATGAGAACAACGGGCGCCCCGTCGCCCTGCCCCTGATCCGTGTAGGCCGTATCAATTCCATTCGTCGGGACGGTCGGCATGAGTGTTCTCCTTCCGGGCGCGTGTCTGTGTTGAATTGCCTGTCGCGATTAGTGTAGCAGCGGCTGCGCGCGCGCTGCCAGAGGCGCGGGCAATGTCAATAGTGCTGTACAATGCCGCCATAGGCATATCAACACAATCGAGGGGGACAACTGTGACATCCACTGCCGGGAGAGATGGGCCAAGGCTTGTCGGCCAATCGGTGCCCCGTGTCGATGGCCCGGAAAAGGTGACCGGCGCGGCGCTGTACGGGCTCGACGCGCGGATACCGGATATGTTGTGGATGAAGATCCTGAGGAGCCCGTTTCCGCACGCGCGGATTGTCTCCGTGGATGTCTCCGCGGCGCGGGAGTTGCCCGGCGTGCATCTCGTTCTCACCGGAGAGGACGTCCGGGATCTCCGCACCGGCATGATGATCAAGGACATGCCCCTGCTCGCGTGGGACCGCGTCATGCTGGTCGGCGACAAGGTCGCCGCTGTCGTCGCGGACGACGAGGACATCGCACAGCAGGCGATCGCGCTGATCGACGTGGAGTATGAGGAGTTGCCCGCGATCATCGAGCCGGAGGACGCAATGGCCCCGGACGCGCCGATCCTGCATCCTGACGCGGCATCGTATGAGGGCATGCCGCCGCTGGATGAGCACGGCAACCGCTACGCCGGCCTGCACTTCGCCAAGGGGGACGTTGCGGCTGGGTTTGCCGATGCGGATCACGTCATTGAGCGCACCTACCACACCCCCCTGCTCCATCAGGGCTATCTTGAGCCGCATGCCTGCCTTGTCTACGTCGATGATCAGGGCGTCGTCCAAGTATGGAACGCGAATGATTCGCCCACGGGGGCGCAGCAGGAGCTCGCGCGGCTGTTCAGCCTTGATGAAGACAGCCTCAATTTCAACTTCAACTACGTTGGCGGGTCATTCGGCGGCAAATCGTCCGGCACGGACGTGGCGCTGGCATACGTGTTCAACCGGCGGACGGGCCGCCCAATCAAGTGGTCCGTGGACTACGACCAGGAATTCCAGAACATGACCATGCGGCATCCCGCCACAATGCGCGTGAAGGCCGGCGTGAAGAACGACGGGACGATCACGGCCTGGGAATCTGAAATCCACTTTGCGGGCGGCGGCTACGCCGCCTACGCG
>JAAXGS010000094.1 GCA_012271225.1 Dehalococcoidia bacterium
GGTTTCCACGCCACCATTCGCGAGTGGCTGCTGAGCGCCGAATACATCATCAGCGAGGGAAACTGGAACGTCATCCTCTGTGAGCGCGGCGTCCGCACCTTTGATGATGAGTTCTCACGGAATGTTCTGGACCTCACCGCCGTTCAGATCCTGAAGCGTGAAAGCCATCTGCCCGTCGTCGTGGACCCCAGCCATGGAACGGGCGACCGCGATCTTGTGATCCCCATGGCCAAGGCGTCCATCGCGGCCGGCGCGGACGGGCTGCTGATTGAGGCGCATCCGGACCCCACCAAGGCCCTGTCCGACGGCGCGCAGTCATTGCCCATCGATTGGCTGCCGGGCCTGCGCGATGAGATCGCAAGCCTTTCCCGCGCCATCGGACGCCCGGAGTGAGGGCGGCCGCAGGCAGCACGGAACGGCGCGACGTTGGGAATGAACGGGAATGATCGGTACAATGCGAAGCACTGGCAGGATGGCGGAGTGGACAAACGCACCAGGCTGTAAACTTGGCGCCTCAGGGCTTCGGGGGTTCGAATCCCTCTCCTGCCACCACTCACCCCGCCATATGCCCGCCCCGGCCGAGTGTGACTGATTGGCCTGCCACGCCGCCTGATACGCTCATCGGTGCAACACCTCAACAGCGCTGCAGTGCCTGAGCCATGACCTCCGTCTTTGAAATCTCCGGGGACATCCTGGAACGCCACCCAACGTATATGGTCGGCGTCGTCTACGCGCTCGCGTCAGGGCCGCCGCCGCGCGAGAAAGCGGCGGTCATTCAGCGCGCCCTGCGTGAGGCGTCCGAGTCTCTGCCGTGGCGGATCGGCGGCTCAGGACTCCGTCAACATCCTGCCATTCAGGCGTGGGAGCAGGCATTTGAGAGTGAGGGCGTCAATCCGTCTCGCTATCCGCCGTCCATCGCCGCGCTGGCCGAGCGCGCCCTGCGCGGCGAGAGCATACCCTCCATCAATCCCGCCGCAGACATCAGCAACCTCATTTCTCTGAAACACCTTCTGCCCGTTGGCGCTCACGACCTGAACCGCCTGCCCGGGGATATTCAGGTGAGGCTGAGCCGCGGAGGGGACACGTTCACGGGGCCGGACGGGGCCGAGGAGGCTGTGCCGGCCGGCGAACCCGTCTATGCAACGGACAACAACATCCGCACGCGGCGCTGGGTGTGGCGTCAGGCCCGGAACGCAATGGTTGGCTCGGACAGCCGCACGGTTCTCTTTCCCATCGATGGCTTTGCGGACTCGACCGGACAACGCGTGACGGACGCGACGGAGGAGTTGGCGGAGCTGGTTGCGTGGCTGTTTGGGGTGAGGACGCAGCTCGCCTACGTCACGGCTGCGCATCCCCGCCTGGCATTTTCGAGTTTCTCCGTCGACGAGCACTTCGATGCCAGGCCCGCCGTTGAAACCGGCCATATCCGGCCGGTCAATCCGCCGCGCGAGGCGCCCCGGGCCGTCGCTCGATTCATGCCGCATGAGGCGGACTCCCTGCCGGCCCCGGCGCGCCCCCCTGCGGATGAGACGCTGGCCCGCTGGACGCTGTCAGACCTGCTGCGGCGCGGTCTGCTTGACGGCGTGATCGTCGAGGACGAACTCAAACAGGACCTGGCATCCGGCCGGCGGCTCACCGTCTATGAGGGCTATGATCCGACGAGTGCCAGCCTGCACATCGGTCATTATCTGTCGCTGCGCGTGCTGCGGTGGTTTCAACTGAACGGCCACCGCGTCATCTTCCTGTTCGGCGACTTTACGGCGCGGATTGGCGATCCCACCGGGCAGTCCGCGGAGCGCCGCCAACTCTCGCGGGAGCAGGTCGCCGCCAACGCGCAGACGTGGCGGGAGCAGATCTCCCGCGTGCTTGACTTTGGCGGCGACAACCCCGTTGAAATCAAGTGGAACGGGGAGTGGCTAGACGAGCTCTCCCTGCGGGACATGATTGAGATTGCCGCCAGGGTCACCGTCCAGCAGCTCATTGAGCGGGACATGTTTCAGGAGCGGCTGTCCCAGCAAAAGCCCCTGCATTTGCATGAGACGCTCTACCCTCTCCTGCAGGGCTTTGATTCCGTCGCCATGAGCGTGGACGCGGAGCTTGGCGGGCGTGACCAGATGTTCAACATGATGGTGGGGCGCGATCTTGTCCGGAACTACAACGGCAAGACGAAGCACGTCCTCATGACGCCCCTGATCCCCGGCCTGGACGGCCGCAAGATGAGCAAATCCTATGGAAACACCGTCGATCTGACGGAGAACCCCATCGACATGTTCTTCAAGCTCACGCAGGTCAGCGATGACCTGCTGCCGCTGTTCCTCAGCGCCCTGACCGACGTCCCCGACGCGGACATCGAGGAAGTGCGCCGCAGACTCGGCAGTGAATCCAACCTGCAGGACGTTCGGGAGCGCTTTGCGCGGGAGGTGACGGAGCGGCTGCACGGGCCTGAGGCCGCGGAGAGGGCGCACAGGGAGTTCACGCTCGTCGTGGATCGGGGGCAGACGCGGCAGGACGTCGAAGATGCGGTCCTCCGCGTGACGGGCGCGCCAATCACGACGGTTGACATCGCCATCGCGACCGGCCTCGCCACAAGCCGCGGGGATGCCCGCCGCCTGATTCAGCAGGGCGGCCTGGAGATCAACAGTCGGCGTGAGACGGACCCGCAGCGTCACCAGACGCCGGAGGAGGTATCCGGAGCGATCATCAAGATGGGCAAACGCGGGCACGTGCGCATGCGGGTGGAACGGGAATGACCGGCGATAAACCAACCGTGGGGTTCCTGCAGCCGGAGGCCACGTTCACCCACCTCGCCGCAATCAGCCACTTCGGCAGAGACGCGGACTATCAGCCGCTGGAGACGGAGGCGATCTGCCAGGCCATTCAGCGCGGCGAGATCGAGTACGGCGTGCTGCCCATTGAAAACCTGCTGGAGGGCACCGTCGGCGCGACGCTTGACTCCGTGGCCGCCACGGACGGCATCAGCGTGGTCGCGGAGGTTTTTCTGCCAATTCACCACCACCTGCTCACCAAAACATCGCTTGAGCAGGTCACGCGCATCTACTCCCACGCGCAGGCCCTCAGTCAGTGCCGCAGGAGCATTCACCGCCTGTCCGAGGAACTTGGACACAGGATCGAGGTCATTGAGGAGGCGAGCACGGCGCGCGGCGCGCAGATCGCCGCCGCGTCCGATAATCCGGGCGCGGCTGCGCTGGCGACAAACGTCGCGGCGCTCTATTACGGACTCAAGATCGTGCGGGAGAACATGGAGGACGGCGCGGAGAACGCCACGCGGTTCTGGGTGCTGGGACATGACGCCATCCCGGACAGCACGGGCGGCGACAAGACGACGATCCTCTTCGACGTTGAGAATCGCCCGGGCGCTCTGGTCACCGTGCTGAATCTCTTCTCATCGCGCGGCCTGAACGCGACGATGCTGCAATCACGGCCATCCCGCCTTGACCAACGCGCCGGCCTGTGGGAGTACACCTTCTTTGTGGAGTTCCTGGGGCATATCCGGGACACGGACCTCGCGGCGGCCTACGCGGAGGTCGAGGCGGGGCTCGGCGCAATCTGCAAGCGCATCCGCCTGCTCGGTTCCTACCCGCGCAATTCGCTGACGGAAAAGGACTGACTGATCCAGCATGCCCCTGGATGCGCGGAAAAACGCGCGGCTCATCGCCCATTGTTCTCCCGCGTTACTATAGAAAGAGGCAGGAAACACGGCAGCCTGCCGGGCAGCGCGGGAATAAGCGGGAGTGAATGATCTAACGGCGGGCTCCAACGCCGCGGGCCCGCGTCTTTCAGGGAGGAATTGTGCTATCCAGGCTGAACGGGCGCGTCCGCGCCCGGAACATTGAGGAGGTGCGTGTCGCGCCCCGCCCGCTGGACCTCCTGACCCCCTTCATCAGCGAGGAGCGGCAGCATCACATCGCCGCCGCCGCGGAGGCCGCCCGAAGAATGCTCGACGGCCGGGCCGTCATCAACATCAACTCCACGGCGCGGGGCGGCGGCGTGGCGGAGCTTGTGCAGGCGCTCTGCGGCTACGCCCGGGGCGCGGGAGTCGACTCGCGATGGCTGGTGATTGAGGGTGACGAGGAGTTCTTTCGCATCACCAAGCGCGCGCACAACAACCTGCACGGCGAGCCGGGAGACGGCGGGCCGCTCCGAGAGGCGGAGCGCGCCCTCTATGAGCGCGTGCTTGCGGAAAACGCCGCGTCGCTTGCGCCCCGCATCCGCCCCGGCGACATCGTCATCCTGCACGATCCGCAGACTGCGGGGCTGGCCCCGGCCATGCTCGCCGGCGGCGCGCGCGTCATCTGGCGATCTCACGTCGGCAGTGAGCGGCATGATGAGGTGGTGCGCGCCGGATGGGACTTCCTGCGCCCGTACATTCAGATGGCGGATGTCTCCATCTTCAGCCTTGCGGAATACGCCCCGGAATGGCTGGAGCCCGCCGCGGTCCGCGTCATCAACCCGTCAATCGACCCCGCCAGCGCAAAGAGCCAGGACATCAGCGGAGCGGACGCGCGGCAGATTCTGAGGCAGGTCGGCCTGCTCGACGGGCCGCCGCCCGCGCGCCCGCCCCTGTTCCGCCGGGAGGACGGCTCGCCGTCACCCGTCACGCGCCGTGTGGAGCTCGTGAGCGAGGGCGATCTGCCCCGCGCCGCGGACCCCGTCGTCGCCCAGATTGCGCGGTGGGACGCCCTCAAGGACATGGCCGGCGTCATGCGCGCCTTTGCGGGCATGGAGAGCCGCCCCCGCGACGCCCACCTGTTTCTGGTGGGCCCGACCGTGGGCGGCGTCGCGGACGATCCGGAGGCGGGGCGCGTCCTGGCCGCCTGCGCGGCGGGGTGGCGGGCGCTGCCTGATGAGCAGCGCCGTCGCGTCCACCTGGTCAGCGTGCCGATGGATGACCGCGAGGAGAACGCCGCTGTCATCAACGCGATTCAGCGCCACGCGGCGGTCATCGTCCAGAAGAGCCTTGCGGAGGGGTTTGGGCTGACGGTGACGGAGGCGATGTGGAAGGGCAAGGCCGTCATCGCAAGCGGCGTCGGCGGCATTCGGCATCAGATCATCGATGGCGAGTCCGGCATTCTTCTGCCGGACGCCGCGGACCTTGCCGCGTGCGGACGCGCCATGCGAGAGCTGCTGCTCAATCCGGCCCTGGCTGAAAGGCTCGGCGCGGCGGCGCGTGAGCGGGCGCGGCATAATTTTCTGCCGGACCGTCACCTTTTGCAGTACGCGGAACTCATCCTGGACACCATGCCGGAGGCGGCGTAAAAGGTAGTCACAGCATCCGTTCAGAGCGGGAGGCCGCGCCGCGCCGTCGGCGCGGCGCGCGCGAAAACGTCGGCGCCTCTGACAGGCCCAGCCGCGGAATCTCCGGCCCCCGCCCGTTCAGAATGTCCTCAATCGTCGCGATCTGCATGCGCGGAAAGACATGGCCCGGAAACGCCTCCGGCTCATAGAACCCCGCGGAGTCCGCCTCGTCCCGCATCGGGCGCGTGGGAGGCTCCAGTGTGATGAGCAGCGCCATCTCCGCCTTCTCGCGCTCCATCACGCCGCGCAGGTCCCTGATGACGTTGCTGCCCACCCTGCCGCTTTTGACCTGCACAAGCAGCGTCCGCGCCCTGCCGGAATTATCATCGAAGAAGTTGATGTAGCCGTCCACGCCTGAATCCGCGCCCCTGCGCTGATTATGCGCGGGCCGCGCCTCCACCAGCCCTAGAGCCCAGTACTCAAACTGGTAGCGGCCCGTGTTGCCGCCCTCGAGCGAGAGGGCACGGGCGCTCTTCACGTCCGCCGGCGCGCCGATGACCTCATAGTCGGACACCTCATCGCGGAACGTGTCACGCAGGCGGTTGCGCATGAGGGAGATGGCGAGATGTGTAATGTCGATGCCGATCCACTTGCGGTTCAGGCGCTCCGCGACGGCGACGGCGGTACCGCAGCCGCAGAACGGATCGAGCACCACGTCGCCCACATTGCTGGACGCGGAGATGATGCGCTCAAGCAGCGCCTCCGGCTTCTGGGTGGGGTAGCCAAGGCGTTCGGCATTGCCAACACTAACGCCTAAATCGTTCCAAATGCCTTCCACAATCTTGCCAGATGCGTCACTTGAGTAGTTCTTCAGTCTTGGAATACCACCTACTTTCTTCGGCCAGTGGATCATTCCAAGACCGTCCAGTATGTCCAACTTCGAGTGGATACTCAGTTTCTGCCATTCGCTCTCTGTGGGGAGGTCCAGCCACTTAGGAAGCAGATTGTATCTCGGAAGCGCCCATGCTCTGCCTGGACTCGGTCTGATGCCTCGCCACGCTGCATACGCTTCTGGGCCGCCTGGCCTTGCGCCTGTGATTGGGTGTGATTGGTATCTGCCCCGCTCATCAGAGTATCGAAATAACTGCTCTACATGTTGATCACCGTACGGCTCATACTGCGGATTCCAAACCCATGTAGCACTTTTTGAATACATCAGTAGGACATCGTGCAAAGCGGGCCATTGTCTGGCTCCAAGGCTGTGTGAGTGAGCGTGCCTACGCCAGACTACTTCGGAACGAAATTGCTTCGCTCCGAACACGGCGTCCATCAGCAGTTTGAGGTAGTGGCTTGCCGTGGGGTCGCAGTGGAGGTAGATGCTTCCGGTGGGCTTCAGAACGCGGCGCAGCTCCACCATGCGGGGCGCCATCATCGTTAGATAGGCCATCATGTCGTTCTGACCCAGGAACGTCCTCATGGCCTGCAGCATGTCCGCAAGCCGCTTTGGTCCATGGGAGACGACCTGCTGATACGCCCATTCCGCGTCCGTGCTCCAGTGCCATGTATCGTCAAAGGCCTGTATCTGCGCCGCGGATTCCGTCCGATCATGCTCCCGAAACAGCACGTTGTACGTCGCGTTGGAGTTGAACGGCGGGTCAAGATAGATCAGATCGACGCTCTCATCCGCGATGTGCTCTCGCAGAATCGGCAGGTTATCGCCAAAGTACAGCCGGTTCTTCCAGTCATCGGTGGTCATCCACGCCTGCCTTTCACTCAACCCTCCGCCACCCACCTCACCTATCGTAACGGGCGGAGGGTTCCCGCGGCGGGATGGTGACGGTCTTTGCGTTTACCCTTGCCCGCCGTCCAGGACGCGGGCGGCTTACGATACACGTATACTGAAGGCGCGCGCCGGTATACGCAGAGGACAGGCGCCCTATTGCGATGAAACAGAAACTCACCATCACCGTGGACGCGGAGTTGCTTCCCGCCGCCAAGCGATACGCGCGCTCCCGCGGCGTATCGCTCTCGTCGCTGATTGAGCAGTCGCTCAGAGAGATTGCGGGAGAGCATGAGCCATCCTTCGCTGCGCGGTGGCGCGGCAAGTTTCGGCCGGCCGGGCGTGAAGACGACCCTCGATACAACACGCTGGCCAGGAAATACCGCCTCCAATGATCCTCACTGCCCTGACAATCGGTTAATTCAATCCCTCTGCACAGCACGCTGCGTGTTTACCCACCGTCCAGGACGCGGGCGAGTTCGTCGCGGTCAAAGCGCGGCAGCGGGCGTTTTTCCGTCACGCCGCCATCTGAACCCCGGCGCGTCAGCCGCAGCCCCTCCCCACGCGGCGTTGCCCGCCCGATGACACGGGCGCGGATGCCGTCCGCGCGCAGCGCATCGATCACGCGATCCGCGTCCTGCGGGGAGACGGCGGCAAGCAGCGCGCCGGAGGCGATCAGACCCAGGGGGTCCACATCATCCGGACGCGCGCCGATCGCGCGGCAGATCTCCGCCGTCTCCGGCAGGATCAGCTCATCCAGCGCCCCGGCGTCGATCTCCGCGCCAACGTCTGAGGCCGTCGCCATCTCATGCAGCGCCGTCGCCACGCCGCCCTCGGTGGGATCGTGCATGGCGTGAACGCGCGCAGTTTTTGCGGCAATGGCCGCGTCGCGCACGATGCTGATGCCGGGGTCGTCAAGCAGGCTCGCGGCGCGGTGGATGACCGCCTCCGGCACGCCCGCCGCGCGGAGCCGTCCGGCCGCCTCGCGCGCCAGGATCGCCGTTCCCTCGATGCCCACGCCGCGGGTCAGGATGATCGCGTCCCCCGCCCGCGCGCCGGAGGACGGCGTTTCCTCCCCCGAGCGAACCTCCCCGAGCATCGCGCCGACGGTGATGGGGCGATCAAGCCCGCGCGTGACCTCCGTGTGGCCGCCCACCAGCGTGACGTTGATCTCCGCGCAGGCGTCCAGTGTCTGCCGCATGATGTCCTGCGCAAGGCGGGGCGGAGCGCCCTCCGGCAGCAACAGTGTCATCAGGAGCCAGCGCGGCGTGGCGCCCATGACGGCGATGTCATTGGCGTTGACGTGCACGGCGTAGCGGCCCAGGTCCTCCGCCGCGAAGGTGACGGGGTCCGAGCTGACGACAAGGCGCGTATCCCCGCCGATATCGATGAGCGCGGCGTCCTCGCCCACGCGCGCGCCTGTGATGACGCGCGGGTCCGCGCCGGCGATCTGCCCTAGCAGCCGACCAAGCAGTTCCGGCGGCAGCTTCCCGATGTCAAGCGGCGCGCCAGAGACGTCGTCAGTGCCGGTCATAAATGGATAAGTGCTATCGGCGTGCTAGCACTGATTGGGAATGTGGCCCGGGTACCGTGAATTCAGAGCATTATTGTACCAACAGGAGTAATGCTCGTGCGCCGCAACGGCTTTATTGTATCTAGACTCGACATGGTAGCCACGTGAGACATACGCATCCCTTGCAGTAACGAAAGCCTCTCTTGAGGCGTTGACCTCTTCCCGTAACGTCGCGTTTTGCAGGCGGGTATTTTTTTGAACATCGATGACGTACCCTTTGATTTCATCGATATTGATTGTGCAGGCGTCAGGGCTGGTGTTGGCATCCCCTTTGACGAGATAGCGGGTTTCGTACCCTGACTCATTGATGCTTATCACGCGATGCGCCACCCAGTATTCATTATTGTACTCCAAGCCCAAACAACCCTCGGATTCATAGGAAACGATCGCTCCCGCAACAATGTCTTCAGGGGTGAAATCGGTCATCCATGTCACGGTATCCAGGCATGTCAACTTCGGTTCCATGCTCCCCGTGCATAGGAACCCTCTGATAGAGGTGGACTGCATTGACAGCCTGAGCGGCCGGCGTTGCTCTTCTAACCGGCGTATTTCCTCGCGCAAGGAATCTATTTGCGCCTGAAGCGTCGCCGCGTCGTCATGCAGATCCAGGATCCTTTGTGCCTCCGCTTCACTCTCTGCGCGTTGGGACTGTAATTCCGTGTTCTGAACCACAAGCTCATTAATGCGTTCCTGCCGTTGGAGCGCAAGTGTCTCTAACTGCGTTTTCTCAGTCTGCAAATCGATCACAGCCTGCCTGGTGTCTTCAAGGTCCGCCTGGGATTGATTTAGCGGTATCCACAGGGACCCAATTATGCCCAGAGAAATCCCCATCAAAAAAGTCACCGGAATTGATTTATTCACGGATTCTTTCCCCTACCTTGCCGTGATGCAGTGTCCATGCTGAGACATCGATTCTGCTCCATATTGCCCTGTACTCCCCTCTTGTTTCTTCTCTAACCTATC
>JAAXGS010000095.1 GCA_012271225.1 Dehalococcoidia bacterium
CGGCCGTTTCCGTGCGCACCTCAAACGCCGAACCGTCGCCCGCGTCAGGCGCGAACGCCTCCAGCAGCACCCCGTCCTCAACTCGCCGCCATCCCACCATCGCGCCCCGCGCCGCCTCGGCTGTCACGTCCCGTCTAGACAGGTGGTCGGTCGCCACGATCCAGTCCGCAATCGTGTAGTCAGCCTGACGGCTCGCCTTGAGCGCGGTGATACGTGCAAGCGGATCGGCATGGGCAAGGAGGGGACGCGGCGTGCGGGATGATTCGTCCGCATCGCTCCGCGCCTGCCAGATCATGCGGGAGAGAATGGTCGCAGGCTGCGCCTCAAGGCAGACGATTGCCCCGGTCTGTTGCATGATCCGCCTGTTGTCCGGATCAAGGATCATGCCCCCGCCCGTGGCAACGACTGCCCCGCTCCGCTCGGCAACGCCGCGCAGAACGCGCGACTCCAACTCTCGAAACACGGCCTCGCCGTCTGCGGCGAAGATGTCCGGCACTGTTCTGCCCTGTTCCGCCTCGATCTCCTTGTCGGTATCGACGTATTCCATACGAAAGCGAGCCGCGAGCATCCGCCCGATGGTCGACTTGCCGGTGTATGAGAACCCGATGAGATAGACGTTGTGCAAGGATATCATCAGCGTCTCAGGGGCTTGGCGTTGGCGAGCGGCGCGGGCCGGTCTCCGCCAGATACGCGCGGGCGTTGCGCAGCGTCTCGCTCAGGTGGTCGCCGCCGAACTTCTCCATGACGGCATCCGCGAGCGCGATGCAGACCATTGCCTCCCCAATGACGGCGCACGTGGGCACAAAGGTGATGTCGCTGCGCTCATAGTGCGCCCGTTCCACCTTCTCGCCGGTGCGGAGATCGACGGTTTCAAGCGCGTTCATGATGGTGGCGATGGGTTTGACCATTGCGCGAACGACAACGGGCTCCCCCGTGGTCATGCCGCCCTCCAGCCCGCCGGAGTTGTTGGATCGGCGGGGCCACGGGCGGACCCATGAGCCATCCTCCGCGCGTTCCCATTCATCCACGGGCTTCACCACATCATGCACCTGAGAGCCGCGCATGGCCGCCTGCGTGAACCCCGCGCCGAACTCAACGCCCTTCACAGAGTTGACGCTCATCACCGCTGCGGCCAGGCGCGTGCTGAGTTTGCGATCCCACTGGATGTGCGAGCCCAGCCCGATGGGGACGCCGGTGGCGACAACCTCAAAGACGCCGCCGAGGCTGTCTCCGTGCTGCCGGGCGGCATCGATTGCCTGAACCATGTTCTCCGCGGCCAGCGGGTCGGCGCAGCGCACGGGCGAGTTCTCCAACTGCTCCCAGTCTATTGTTGTCGGCGGGGCCGCGGTAACGCCGCCGATGCCGACGACATGGCTGTGCACCTCAACACCGATCTCCTCCAGCAGGCGGCGGGCGATTGCCCCCGCGGCCACGCGCGCCGCGCTCTCCCGCGCGCTGGACCGCTCAAGGATATTGCGGGCGTCGTCCTGCGCGTATTTGGTGATGCCGGGCGTGTCCGCATGGCCGGGGCGCAGCCGCGTAATCGGTTCAAACGGCACGTCTGACGGTTCAATGGACATCTCATCGACCCACGGCACGCCGTCCGGGCCCTTGCCGGTCGAGAAATCGCGGTTCTCGATGAACATGGAGATGGGGCCCCCAAGCGTCACGCCGTGGCGCACGCCGGAGGTGATGCGCGCGTGATCCGTTTCAATCTGCTGCCGCGCCCCGCGTCCGTAGCCCCGCTGCCGACGGGCCAGATCACGCCTGATGTAGGCCTCGGAGAGCGTGATGCCCGCCGGGACGCCCTCCACAAGGGCGGTCAGACCGGGGCCGTGTGACTCTCCCGCCGTGAGGAACCGAAAATATCCCATCGTTCGCCACTCCCGCGTTCAATCAGATGCAAGCTTACCCCAGTGCCCTCTCGGCCGCCTCAAACATGCTGTCCTCCGGCGGCTCCTGCCCCGTCCAGAGCTCAAACGCGGCCGCCCCCTGATACACCAGCATTCCAAGGCCGCCGAGGGTTCGCGCGCCCTTCGCCCTCGCGGCGGCGAGGAGCGGCGTCACACGCGGATTGTAGACGAGGTCACAGACCAGAACATCCCGTGTGAGCAGACCTGAGACGGGCGGCAACCCATCCGGGTCCGGCCCGCCGGACATGCCCATGGACGTGCACTGCACGATAAGGTCCGTGGAGCCTGCCGGCGGCAGCTCATCGAATCCACCGCCACGGGCCTCCGCCGCAGTGATGCGCGAGACGTCCCGTGCGAGTTCCCGCGCGCGCTCCGCTGTGCGGTTCAGGATGGTCAGCGTCAAAATGCCCTCCCACGCCAGACCAAACGCCACGGCGCGGGCCGCCCCGCCCGCTCCGATGATCAATGCCCTCTTGCGCACGGCTGAAAATCGCGCGCCCTGCTCAAGGGAGCGGATGAAGCCGGACGCGTCGGTGTTGGCGCCGATCAGCACCCCGTCGCGGTTGATGATCGTATTGACGGCGCCGATGGACTCGGCGACAGGCAGGATTTCATCAAGCAGCGGCATGACGGCCTGTTTGTGCGGGACGGTGACGTTTGCCCCCAGCGTGCCGTCCTCTCGGAGCGACTCAATGCGATTCTGCAGTTCACCCGCCGGGGTCGGCCATGTCTCATACCGCGCATCGATGCCCAACCGATCAAAAGCCGCCTGTTGAAAGGCGGGCGAGACGGAGTGTCCGAGGGGGAATCCGATAATCCCCACGCGCCCGGTCATGGGGTGTTCTGTTTCCCGATTGCGTGGCCGGCGGCGCGGAATCGCAACTCATCCAGGTAGGCCTGCAGGACAACGGCGGCGGCGGCGGAGTCCACAGGACGTGTCTTGTCCCGCTTTCGGGAGTTTGCCGCCTCACGGAGTGCCCGTTCCGCCGAGACCGTGGAGAGCCGCTCATCCCGCGCGTCCACCGGTATGTCGAGTTCCCGCTCACAGCGCCGTCGAACGCCTTCTGCCCATTGCGCCATTGCGCCCATTCGGCCGTCCATCGTGCGGGGTATGCCGACAACGACGCGCTCCGCGCCGTACTCCGCGACCAACCGCTCGAGCTCGCCGGTGAAAGCCGGCGTGTCCGCGCCGGGGAGGAGGCCAAGCGGTTGGGCGATTGTGCAGGTGGGATCGGAAACGGCGAGGCCGGTTCGCGCCCGGCCAAGATCCAACGCAATAATTCGTCCGCCCATTGCCGTAGAATAACGGAGCACGCTCGGTCAATGCCAGATTCGGGAGCCTCACCGATCCCGAATGAACACACAGGGAGGAGAGAATGCCAGACACGTTCATGGTCGCCGGGGCAACGTCCGGCGTGGGGGCGCACGTGGCGCGCAAGCTGCTGGAGCGGGGCGAGACGGTCCGCGTCTTCGCGCGGGATGAGCGCAAGGCCCGCGATCTCTTCGGCTCACCCGCCAATCTCAGCATCGTCGTCGGAGACGCGGCGGACCACACGGCGGCGTTCGAGGCTGCGGAGGGATGCCACTACGTCATCAGCGCCATCGGCGCGAAGTTTCCGGACGGAGAGCCTGAGCAGGTGGACTATCAGGGCGTCCATACGATGGTGAACGCGGCCGCGGAGCATGGCCATATTCGCCACTTTGTGCTGGTCTCATCGATTGGCGCGACGCAGGACGATCACGCGCTGAACAGGCAGTTCAAGGACATCCTTAAATGGAAACTGCGCGGGGAGAACTACCTGCGCGGCAGTGGCCTGCCCTACGCCATTGTCCGCCCCGGCGGGCTTCTCGACACGCCCGGAGGAACAAAATCAGTCCAGTTTGGGCAGGGTGACACGCTGCACGGATCGATCAGCCGGGAGACCGTCGCCAATGTGTGCATCGCCGCGTGCATGACGGAGGGGATTTCCCGCGAGTTGACGTTCGAGGTGATTGAGGGGGACGGCCCGCCACCCACGGACTGGCGCGCCCTCTTTGACGGGCTCACGCCGGACTAGCGGTCCCAGCCCCGCCTGCCACGCATGAATCTCAACCTTGACGGCCGCAGCGTGCTCATAACGGGCGGCAGCGGCGGTATCGGCTCCGTCATTGCGGAGCAGTTCGCGCATGAAGGCGCGGACGTGACGATTGCCGCGCGCGGCCAACAGGCGCTTGACCGGACCGCCGCGGAGATCGCCTCCCGGACGGGCCGAAACGTCAGAGTTGCCCTGATGGATGTGACCGACGCAGAGTCCATCCGGGCGGCGGTTGAGTCCGTCCTGGCCGCGACGGGACGGCTTGATGCCGTCGTCAATTCCGCGGTTGACGTTGTGGGCGGCGCGCCGGGAGCGCCGTCCGAACTTGAGGCGTCGGCTCTGGGCAGCGCCCTGGACGTCAAGGTGCTGGGCGCGCTCCGCGTCATTCAGGCAGTGACGCCGCCGATGAGGGCTATGGGCTACGGCCGCGTCATCGCCATCGGCGGCGCGTCCTCCCGCCAGGCGGGAACGACCAGCGCGGGCGTGCGGAACTCCGCTCTCACGGCGCTGTGCAAGAATATCGCGGACGAGCTTGGGCCGAATGGCATCACCGTCAATGTCATCCACCCCGGCGGCGTGTTGACCGCGCGGAATCGCGCCCGGGTTGAGAGTGAGCGGGAGCGCGGCGGCGGCAGCTTTGACGAGGCGGAGGCGCGGCTTGCCGCGTCCGTCCCTCTGCGGCGCATGATTCACCCGGAGGACATCGCGCCGCTGGCCCTGTTCCTCGCGTCACCGGCCGCGGCGGCCATCACCGGCCAGACCATCGCCGTCGACGGCGGCTCCACGCGGGCCATCACCTATTAATCTCTTATCGCCCCTGCCCGGGGCGAGACGGACGGGAATGCTCTCCTACGTGAGCATTCCCGCGACGGCGTTCAGGGCCTCATCGAGACGGCCGGGATCGCGGCCACCGGCGCTGGCGAAATCCTTGCGCCCCCCGCCGCCGCCGCCAACGAGTGCCGCGGCCTGCCGCACAATCCGCGCCGCGTCATACGCATCTCCGCGTTCCGCGATGTCCGCGCTGATTGCGCACACAAGAGAGGGACGGCCGTCAACGTCCGCGCCCAGCACAACAATGCCTGAGCCAAGCGCGCTGCGCGTCCTGTCCGCAAGGTCGCGCAGCAGTTCCACCGAGGTGATGTCGGCGACGCGGGCGGAGAGGAGCGTGACGGGCGGCTCGCCGACCGTTGCCGTCCGCTGCAGCAGGGACTGAATTTGCGAGCGGGCGCGCTCGCGCTCCAACTCTTCGTTCCGACGGCGCAGCCGCTCGGCCTCCTGCAGATGATCGGCCACCCGCGCCTCAAGCTGATCTGCCGGAACGTTGAGATGGCGCGACAGACGCTCAAGCACGGATACGCGGTCCCTCAGCAACGCATCCGCGTTGGAGCCGGCCACCGCCTCGACACGGCGCGTTCCCGCGCCGATGGAACTCTCCCCCGTGATGTAGATGAACCCGACCTCACCCGTTGCGTGAACGTGGGTGCCCCCGCACAGTTCATGGCTGAACGGCGCGTCTGTATTGTCAACGTCTCCGATTGAGACGGTCCGCACGTCATTGCCGTATCGATCACCAAAGAACGCGAGCGCGCCGGATGCAAGCGCCTCTTGTATCGGCTGCACCAGCGAGTGCACGGCGATGTTGCGTATGACACGGGCGTTCACCGCATGCGTCAGAGCGGTGATCTCATGCTCCGTGAGGGACGCGGCATGGGAGAAATCGAACCGCAGATGATCCGGGCCGACATAGGAGCCTGCCTGCCGCACATGCGGGCCGAGCGCGGCCCGGAGCGCCGCGTGCAGCAGGTGCGTCGCCGTATGATGCCGAGCCGATTGCTCGCGCTGCGCGGAATCCACCTCCAACACGACCGCGTCACCTACGTTCACCGTCCCCTGCTCCACAACCCCGGTGTGGACGATGAGTTCCGGCCTCTCCGGCACGGGGCGCTGCGTGTCCATGATCCGAACAAGGCCGGCGGGCGCGCGAATCACGCCCGCATCCCCCACCTGGCCGCCGCCCTCCGGATAGAAGGGAGTTCGCGCAGTAACCACCTGAACCTGCTGCAGGTGAGAGGCGGATTCGGCAAGGCCGCCGCCAACGATGAGGCCGGTGATCGTGCTCTCGTCGCGTGCCTGTTCATACCCCGTGAACTGCGTCATGAGGCCGGACAAGAGGCGGTAGCCCTCCACCGACTCGGGGCCGCCTGAGAAAGAAGTGGCGGCCCTGCCGCGCACGCGCTGCGCCTCCATCTGCGACTGAAAACCCTCGCGATCCACGGTGAGGCCGCGGTCGGCGGCGACCTCCTCGGCAAGCTCAACCGGAAAGCCATAGGTGTCATAGAGGCGGAAAAGTGCCTCGCCCGGCACAACCGACTCGCCCTCCGCTTCCATCCGCGCCATCACCTCGTTGAGCAGCGCGGTGCCGACTGACAGGGTTCGCTGAAACTGCTCCTCCTCACGAGTCACCGTCTGGACGATGTGATCCTTGGCGTCACTGAGGGCCGGGTACGCGGCGGCCATAAGGGGAATGACGGCCTGCGTGATAATCCGCCCAAGAAACGGCTCAGTAACGCCGAGGCGCTGGGCAAAGCGTATGCCGCGGCGCAGCATGCGGCGCAGGACGTATCCCCGGCCCTCATTGCCGGGAGCGACGCCGTCCATGATGAGAAACGCGGCGGAGCGGGCGTGTTCCGCCATGACGCGGAGCGCGCGAT
>JAAXGS010000096.1 GCA_012271225.1 Dehalococcoidia bacterium
CCTATGACGAGTTGTTTGAGGGCGTCCGGGCCGTGCCGCTGCTTGTGCTGGATGACCTGGCGGCGCATGCGACGACGCCCTGGGCGCAGGAGAAGCTGTTTCAGATCATCAACTACCGCTACAATGCGCGCCTTCCCACCGTCGTCACCATGAACATCTCCCTGGATGAGTTGGCGCAGAATGAGCCGCGCATCACCTCACGCCTGGCGGACCCGCGGTTCAGTATTGCGTTCAACATCGATGTGCCAAATTACCTGCTGCGGCGCGGGATGACACAGCCTCTCACGCCGCCCCCGTCCGGGCAGCGGCAGCGCCGCGGCCGGAATCAGGAATGACCGCCCCGTTTCGCGCGCCCTGCGTCTTCTGTGAGATCATCGCCGGGCGGGAGCCCGCCGATGTCTGGCATGAGGATGAGCGCCTGATTGTCTTTCGTAATCGGCTCCGCTGGCTGCCGGTGATGCTCCTGATCGTCCCCCGTCAGCACAAGACACAGGAGCAGTTCTGGCGGGAGGACATGGAGGAGGCCGCCGCCCTTGCCGTTGAAATCGGCAAGAAGCACACGCCCGGCGGCTTTCGCCTGCTGTCAAACTTTGGGCATGACGCGCTGCAGACCGTCGCGCACGGACACCTCCATCTGCTGGGTGGAACGCCGATGGGCGTGTATGTGTGATATTTTGCACAACAAGGGCTGAACGCCCGCAGTGTGGTGGGCACGCCGTCCATGACTGCCTCGCCCGATGACGGGGGATTGACACGGGCTCGCGGCGGCGTGTACCGTTTCCCATTGAGACGGATTGTCACCCTCCCCCAAGGAGCGCCTGATACGTGACCGAAATCGATCCACAGTCTCTATCGTCTGCGGACTGGAACCAGATCGAGACCACGCTGGTTTTTTTGTGGCTCCTCTGGCTTTCCGTCGTGAGCATGGCGCTGCTGCTGCTCGTCGCGCACGCCATCATCCCGTCACTCACCACCACCGGCCACATCGGGCCGCGGGTGGGACGGTTGCGCGCGCCCGTCTATGCGGCTGCGGCCGTTGCCGCTGCCGTGTCCCTCTATGCCTTCATCGGCTTTGTCACTGAGTCAGAGGTCCTCCGGACCATCTACACAAGGGTCTGGATCTAGGGCCGGGAGCGATGCGGCAGATGCGACAACGGATCCGGAATGCGCCCACGCG
The DNA here is from genome assembly GCA_012271225.1 of Dehalococcoidia bacterium. GTDB lineage: Bacteria > Chloroflexota > Dehalococcoidia > UBA6926 > UBA6926 > VXMO01. The sequence goes on from JAAXGS010000096.1 coordinate 1,178, forward strand.
GATCATTGGCGTGCTCATCGCGATCCCGATCGCGCTCATCATTCTTGGCGTGATCGCCTTCTCCGGCGGAACGGCCGCGCTCAGCGCGGTGTACCCAACCCCGGAGAATGAGATGGAGTTCCCGCATGACTTCCACGTGACCTCCCTCAACATGGAATGCGAGTTCTGTCACCGCGCCGCGGAGACATCCCGAACCGCGAGCGTGCCCTCCGTGGAGCAGTGCATGTTCTGCCACAAGGCCGTCGGGACAACCAAGGAGAGCCTTGAGCCGCTTCGCGCCGCGTGGGAATCCGGAGAGCCGCTCAACTGGGTGCGGCAGCACCGGCTGCCGGACCATACGCAGTTCCGGCATGAACCCCACATTACGGCGGGCTTTACGTGCGCAGAATGCCACGGGGACGTGGGCNNTGCCACAAGGAGAACAGCGCCCCCACAACGTGCTCCACGTGCCATTCCTAGCAACACAGAGGAACGAAAAGAACAGAGGCGGGCAACGCAGATGGATCTGACCAGGCGGGACTTTCTGAGGGTGGCCGGCGCCACGTCCGTGGCCGGCGTGCTCTTTGCGGGCTGCTCCATCCCGGAGCGGGAGATCATCAAGCAGAGTTCGCGTGATCTGCCTGAGGACCTTGCCCAGGGACTTGAGGATATGTACGCCACCGCCTGCGGCTGCGGCGAGGGGCACGGCATTGTTGTGCGGGTCGCCGAGGGCAGGGCCAAGAAGATCGAGGGCAATCCGGACCATCCGCAGAACCGGGGGCGTCTGCTTCCCGGCTGCCTCACCGGCGTGCAGTCGCTCTACCACCCGGATCGATTCACCGGCCCGATGGAGAGCGGCCAGCGCATCTCCTGGGCCGCGGGGATCGCCCGCCTCAACGCGCTGCTTGACGGGACTGATCCCTCCCGCGCGCTGCTCATCACACGGCCGCAGCGCGGCCACCTTGGCGCGGTCATCAGAGACTTTGCGCAGGGCACGGGCATCCGGCACATGCAGCTGGAGCCGCTGGAGAACACCGTCATCAGGCAGGCATCGAGAGACGTGTTCGGCCAGGATAGGCTCCCGTTCTTTGACATCGCCGATGCCGGCTCCGTGCTCTCCATCGGCGCGGACTTTCTGGAGTCCTGGCTTGCGCCGCTCCACTATAACCGCGCGTACGGCCATTTCCGCCGAGGCGAGGGCCGCAGCCGTGGCCTGCACATCCACGCGAGCTCGCGCTATTCGATGACTGCCGCGAACGCGGACAGGTGGCTCCCGGTGGCCCCGGGGCGTGAGGGCCTGCTCGCGCTCAGCATCGCCTACGTTCTGGCGCATGAGGCGCGCGCGGACGCATCCGCCGTCGCGGCGATGACCGGCGGGCAGGGGGAGATTGCGCTTGCGCCGTACCGCCCCGCCGCCGTCGCGGACCTGCTTTCGGCCACGCCCGGCGTCATCACGGAGCAGATGATCACGGACATCGCGCATGATCTTGCGGAGCATAGCCCCGCCGTCGTGCTCATGGGGGGTTCGGCCGCGGCGCAGCCCAACGGCCTGTCCGGCGCGAGGGCCGGACTGATCCTGAACGGCGTGCTGGGCAGTGTGGGGCGGCGCGGCGGCGTCCGTTTCAACCCGGAGCCGCCCCTGCCGGAGCTGCAGGGACTGCCAACGCCCGCCACCTTTGCGGAGTGGCGCGCGGCGCGTGACCGCCTGAATGACGGTGACATTGATCTGGTGCTTGTTGACGGCGCGAATCCGGTGCATGCGCTGGCGAGCCTGCGGTTTGGCCAGGCGCTGAGCCGCGCGCGCACTTTGGTGAGCTTCTCATCAGAGCCGAACGAGACCGCCGCAATGGCCGATCTGCTGTTGCCGGATCAACACTATCTGGAGTCATGGGGCACGGACGTTCCCGATCCCGGCCCCGGCTTTGATGTGCTGACCGTGCAGCAGGCCGTGGCCGCCCCGCTGATCGATGAGTCGAGGCAGGTGGTGTATGACTCCCGCGCGTTCGGGGACGTTCTGCTCTCTCTCACACAGTCACGCGGCATCGCCCGAGCCACGCGCGGCGACAGCATGGAACAGGTTGTCCTGAACGGGTTGGAGGACATGCGGCAGGCGAACCCCGGGCGCGGCTCCGTTCAGGGCTCGACCCTGGCCGCCTTCGTCACCGGCGTGCTCCAGCGAGGCGGCTGGTGGAACTTTGGAGACCGCGGCGTCACGCTCTGGGAACGCAGACCGATTGACATCAGCCCCGCTCTGGGCGACATGCCGGAGAGAATCGCGGAACACGCGGATCGATATCATCTCATCCCCTTCGCAAGCTCAACCGTCGGCGACGGCGCGCTGGGGCATCTGCCGTGGGCGGTCTCCGCCCCGGACCCGGTCACCTCAATGGTCTGGCACAGCTGGGTGGAGGTGAACAGCCGGGAGGCCGCGCGCCTTGGCCTGCGCGACGGCGATCTGGTGGAGCTGCAATCTGACGACGGCGCGGTGGAGGTCCCGGTGTACCTCCACCCGGGCATCCCGCCCAATGTCGTATCAGTGCCGTTTGGACGGGGGCGCGCCGCGTCCGGACGGTACGGCGGTGCCGCCGCCGGCAACGTCGCCACAGTCCTGCAGAACATTGAGGTTGAGGGCACGGGAGCGCTGGCGTGGGGAGCGACAACGGTCTCCATCCGCCCCCTGGGCCGCCGCATGCGCATGGCGCGCATGGAGGGCGGCTTCACCGGACAGCAGCTTGACGGCACGCACATCATCCAGTTGGAACACGTCTAGGAAGTGAGCGACGGAGAGTACCGCGATGACGATGGCGCATGACTACAAGTGGGGTATGGCGGTCGATATCGATGCGTGCACGGGGTGTCAGGCCTGCGTGATTGCCTGCGCCGCGGAGAACAACCTGCCCATCAACCTGGAGCGGGATTTCACGGAGCGGCGCGCCATTGCCTGGATCCGCGTGGAGCGGTATTGGGAGGGGGAGTACCCCAACGTCAGAGCCCATTTCCTTCCGGTGCTCTGTCAGCACTGCGGCAACGCTCCGTGTGAGCCGGTGTGTCCGGTGTACGCCACGTACCACAGCCCCTCCGGACTCAATGTGCAGGTGTATAACCGCTGCGTGGGCACGCGCTACTGCGCCAACAACTGCCCGTACCATGCCCGCTTCTTCAACTACCGCCGCCCAACATGGCCGGAGACGTTCCACAACTATCTGAACCCTGATGTCACCGTTCGGGAGCGGGGAATCATGGAGAAGTGCACGTTCTGCATTCAGCGCATCAACGCCGCCGTGCGCATCGCCAAGCGCACCGGCACGAGCGCGCCGGACCATTTCATGACGGCGTGCGAGCAGGCGTGCCCGGCGGATGCGCTGACCTTTGGCAATCTGAACGATCCCAACAGCCGCGTGTCACAGCTCTTCGCCGATGAGGCGCGGGCGTACACGCTTCAGGAGGCGGTGGGAACGGAGCCAAACGTCCGCTATTTGAAGGGCGTGGCGTCCGGAAAGGCCGCCTCAGACACCATGACCGCTGCGGCTCACTGACCGCGCGTTTGAGACAGACGACCACAGCAGGCTGAACACAGCAGAAGGCAGAGGACGAAGAGAGGATGCACAGCAGTCACGAGGCGCCGGGCGCTCCCGCGACGCAGGATGAGCTGACGGAAGAGCTCATCCATCAGGCGCGCAGGACGGGTCCCACCATGCGCAGGGCGATGTGGGCCCTGGCTGCGCTTGCGTCGCTTGGCGTCATCGCCGCGCTCATCATGCTGCTGGGCGGCATCGATGACCACACGCGCTGGAACTACTATGCCGTCGCGTACTTCTACGTCTTCTCGCTCGTCATGGGCATCCCGATGGCGGGCATTGGCCTGCGTTTCGCGCGGGCGCAGTGGCGGAGGCCGACCAGCCGCGCGGCGGAGTTGTTCGCGCTGGCCGGGCCGGTCGTCCTGCTCTTTTTCTTCCCCATCATGGCCGCTCATCCGGGGCTGGAGGGCCGCAACAGTCTGTGGATGGACTGGCGGCTTGGCCCGTGGTTCCCGGACCTCATCATGCTGACGACGCTTGTGTGCATTGGCCTGATCTTCATCTACGTCTCCGTGCTGCCGGACCTTGCCGCCGTGAGGGATCACGGAAACGGCCGCTCCCGCGGCATCGCCGCGTCGCTGGCGTACGGCTGGATTGGCACAAAGCGGCAATGGGCCATGCACAAGTCCGCGCTGGGCATTCTGGGCACGATGTACATTGCAACCTACGCGATGACGCACACCGTTCTTGCGACAGACTTTGCCATGGTGCTGGTGCCCGGCTGGAAGGACCCCATCTTCCCCGCCTTTCACGCCGTGACCGGGCTGCAGATGGGGCTTGGCCTGTTCATCGTGGTGCAGTACGCACTGCGCAGATGGGGCGGCCTGGGCCGATACTTTGAGCTTGAGCAGTTCTGGGGCTATGGACGGCTGTTGCTGGCCCTCACGCTGTTCTGGTTCTACTTCTGGTGGAGCGGGTTCATCCTCTTCTGGTATGGGCGGCTGCCGCATGAGCAGTCCATCATCGCCCTGATCATCTTTGGAGACCCGACGATTGAGAATCTCCTGGCGCGGCCACAGATGTGGATGTTTGGCGGCGCCATCGGCCTCTCCTTCATCGTGGCGTTTCTGCTGATCATGTGGAATCCCGTGCGGCGGAGCATACTCGGGCCGGCCGTCGTCGGCGCAATCATCGTCATCGGGAACTTCTTCGACCGGCTGCGCATCTACGCCAACTCCTGGTCTGTTGAGCAGGTGGGCGGGCACGGTCTGCATGAGATACCGCACGTTGGCCTGCCGGGCATCCTGGAGATTCTGGTTCTGGCGGGGATGCTGTCCGGTATTGCGCTGCTCATCCTGCTTGCGTCACGGGTCGTGCCGTTCGTGTCGCTGTGGGAGACGCGGGAGGCGCTGTTGCTGCGGGTTGTGAGGCCGTTTGGTGTTGGGCACGCGCACGTTGTGGCGAAGCCGGACTAGCGGAGAGACGGAGAGATGCGAGACCGACCGGTCCTGACGGCCAGCCAGATCAACGAGGAGTTGCTCTGGCCGGTCTTTGAGTTGCGGACGCGGCATATTCTCGCGTTCCTGCCGCCGTTCGTGCTCGTCTCCGCGGGCGCCGTTGCCGTCACAATCCTCATCTGGCAGGGGCTGTGGATCACGGGCCTGAACCGCCCCGCCTTCTGGGGCTTCTTCATTGTCAACTTTGTCTTCTGGATTGGGGTGAGCCACGCCGGCACCATGATCTCCTCCATCCTGCGGCTGACGCAGGCGGAGTGGAAACGGCCCATCACGCGCGCGGCGGAGGTGATGACGGTCTTTGCGCTGATCACCTCTCTCATCCACCCCGTCATCCACGCCGGGCGGCCCTGGCGCATCATCTACTGGCTGCTGCCGTACGATTTCTCACGCGGCGTCTGGCCGGACGTGCGCTCTCCGCTGGTGTGGGACCCCGTCGCCATCACGACGTACCTGACGGGCAGCATTCTGTTCGTGTTCACCGCGCTGATCCCGGATTTCGCCATCATCCGAGATCGGAGCACCGGCATGCGCCGCACAATATACGGAGCGCTGGCGATGGGGTGGCGCGGGACGCCGCGGCAATGGCAGCTGCAGGGCATCTTTGGCATCCTGATGTCCGCGCTGATCCTGCCGGTCTTTGTCTCCGTTCACAGCATCGTGTCATGGGATTTCGCGGCCTCCGTGGTGCCGGCGTGGCACGTCACGGTCTACGCCCCGTACTTCGTCATTGGCGCCGTCCACTCCGGCGTGTCCATGGTGCTGACGTTGATGGCGCTCATGCGGTGGATCTTCAAGCTGGAGAACTTCATCTGGGAGGACCACTTCGACGCCGTGGGACGCCTGCTGATCTTCATCGCGACGGCCTGGCTGTTCTTCTTCTTCCTGGACTTCGCCTTCTCCTTCTACACCCGTGAGGAGCAGGAGATCGCGGTGATGGAGCGCCGCCTGTTCCAGTGGCCGTTCAACGCCATCACCATCATCATGGTGCTGACGTCCTATGTGATTCCGATACCGTTATGGCTGAACCGGAAGGTCCGCCGGAACATCGCCCTGATGTTCTGGACGTCGATCCTGGTCAACATCGGTATGTGGCTGGAGAGATTCTTCCTGATCATTCCGGCCATTGAACGGAAACAGGAGTTGACGTTCTTATGGGCGAATTATGTGCCAAGCCTGACGGAGAGCGTCATTGTT
>JAAXGS010000097.1 GCA_012271225.1 Dehalococcoidia bacterium
CGGCTTGTGGTTGACCGCGAGGCGGAGATCGAGGCCTTCACGCCGCGCGAATACTGGGAGATCGACGCGGACCTGGCCACGCGCCCGGACGCGCAGCCGGCAGAAGCAGTGTCTCCGGAACAATTCGCCGCGCGCTACCGCTCAGAGGATGGCGCGCAGAGGGCGGCGGATATCCCCAATCAGCAGGAGGCGGACAGCATCGTCGCCGACCTGCGCGCGTGCGCCTACAGCGTGAAATCCGTGCGGCGTCGCGAGACCTCACGCCGCCCCGGCCCGCCCTTCATCACGTCAACGCTGCAGCAGGAGGCATTTCGCAAGCTGCGTTTCACGGCCCGCAGGACAATGAGCCTGGCCCAGCAGCTCTATGAGGGACTGCCCATTGGAAATGAGGGGCCCATCGGACTCATCACCTACATGCGGACGGATTCAACCAACATGGCGCGCGAGGCCGTGAACGAGGCTCGCGCGGTCATCGGCGAGCGCTACAGCAAGGATCACGTCCCCGCCACACCCCGCGCATATGCCCGTCGCGTCAAGGGCGCTCAGGAGGCGCATGAGGCCATCCGCCCCACATCTTTCCATCGTGATCCTGAATCCCTGCGGGGCTCGCTGAACCGTGACCAATTGAACCTCTATCAGTTGATCTGGCAGCGCGCTCTCGCGTCACAGATGGCAGACGCGCGCTATGACCAGACCTCCGTCGATATCGCCGCGTCCGGCGGAGCATCGGGCCGGAGCCACATCCTCCGCGTCAGCGGCTCCATCCTGAAATTCGCGGGGTTCCTTGCTGTGTACCGTGAGGGGCTTGATGAGCCGGACACGGACTCCGATGAGGGGCGAGTGCTGCCTGACCTGGAGGAGGGGCAGCCGCTTGATCTTCTCGGCGTGGGCAGCACGCAGCGGTTCACGCAGCCGCCGCCGCGCTACACGGAGGCCACACTGATCCGGGCGCTGGAAGAGCGCGGGATCGGCCGGCCCAGCACGTACGCCGCCATCCTGGGAACAATTCAGGACCGCGGCTATGTGGACAAGGTCGAGAACCGATTCCATCCGCTCAAATTGGGGACGGCGGTGTCCCGCCTGCTCTCCGAGTATTTCCCGGAGGTCGTCAGCCTCGACTTCACGTCCCAAATTGAGAAGGAACTGGATGACATCGCGCGGGGTGAGCGGCAGTGGGTGCCGCTGCTGCAGGATTTCTATGACCCGTTCACCAGACGCATCGAGCATGCGCAGGCCGAGATGCCGCGCGTCAGCGACATCGATGAGGAATCCGACGAGTTGTGCCCGGAATGTGAAGCGCCGATGGTGATCAAACGCGGGCGCTACGGCCCGTTCCTCTCATGCTCCCGCTTCCCGGACTGCCGCGGCATGAAGCGGATGCAGAAAAGCTCCGGCGCGAAGTGCCCGGAATGCGGCGGCGATCTGGTCCAACGGAGGTCCAGCAAGGCGCGCAGGCCGTTCTATGGATGCTCAAACTACCCAACGTGCAATTTCCTGACCAATCAGACGCCGCTGCCACAGCCGTGCCCGGACTGCAGTGGTTTGCTCCTGGCGTCCGGCCGGGACAACGCCGCCTGCCATGACAAGGAATGCGGCTGGCAGGGCTCACGGGATGAGGTGACCGCCGCGCAGCCGGAGCGGGAACTGGTCGAGGTCTAGCCCAGCCGCCCCCGCCCCCGCCCGCCCCGCGCGGCGCTGCCGCGGAGACCCGCGCGTGATCACTAGCCGCAACCCCGTCTTCATGCCCTGTCCATGACCTGACAGCGCCGATGCTCAGAGCGCCCTTGCGCCGATTCCTTTGACCGGGTTTAGAATTGGGCATGGCACGGTCACGTTCAGCCGCGCGCGAGCAGCGCATCGATATATCAGGCCAGGCGGTCATTCCGCCGGAGTGGGCCGAGTGCCTGCAGGCGTTCGCAACGTTCCTCGAATTCGAGCGCGGCGCGTCCCGGTACACCCTGCGCAACTACCTGGCAGACGTTGGCGCTTTTCTGAGTTTCGCGGTTCAGGCGGGAGTCAGCGAGTTGCCGGACGTCACGCGGGATCACGTGCAGCGATGGGTGTATGAGGTGACCGTGAGCGGCGCGGCCAGGACATCCGTCGCGCGGCGGCTGTCCGCGGTGCGGACCTTCTGGCGCTTCCTCGCGCGGCAAGGCGTCATCGAAAGCCCGGAGGCGATCACGCAGACACCGTCTCCCAAGATGGGGCGGCGGCTGCCGGACCTCCTGTCGGAACGTGACGCGGAGCGCCTCATTCAGGCCCCGCTGCAGTTCGCCGCAACGGCGGCGGCATCCGGGCAGCCGGCCAATGCGCAGGCCGCCCTGCAGCGCGCCCTTGCCCTGCGCGACCATGCGGTTCTTGAACTCGCCTACGGCGCGGGGCTGCGCGTGGCGGAGATCTCCTCCCTGGACATGTCCGGGCTTGATCTGAACCGCCGCATCGCGCGCGTCTGGGGAAAGCGCTCAAAGCAGCGGGAAACACTGTTTGGAGAGCCCTGCAAAGAGGCCATCGCCGCGTATCTGGATGACGGGCGTCCGCTGCTCGCCCGGGGCATTGTGACGCGAGACCCGGTGTTTCTGAACAGCAGGGGCGGCCGACTCAGCACGCGCGGCATTGAGCTCGCCTGCAAGAGATGGGCGCGCGACGCCGGGTTGCCGGAGAGCATCCATCCCCACACGCTCCGCCACTCCTTCGCGACGCATATGCTGGACGGCGGCGCAGACCTCCGCTCTCTGCAGGAGATGCTGGGACACGCGTCCGTCGCCACCACGGAAATCTACACGCACGTGACGCAAACGCAGTTGGCGCAGGCCTACGCGCGCGCCCATCCCGGCATGGGCCGTGACGCAGACTCCGATGATGAACACTCGAAACGCGGGAATGACTGATAAGATGACATCAGTGACACAGCCCGCCGGAGACACATGCGAATCCTGCTCATCAACGGCCCGAACCTGAATCGACTTGGACACCGGGACCCGTCCGTGTACGGCACGATGACGCTGCCCGAGATCGAGGCGGCATTCACGGCCCGTGCCAAAGAGCGCGGCGTGGACGCGGTCTGTTTTCAGGCCAATGGCGAGGGACAGATCATCGACTTTCTACAGGGCGAGATTCCGCGCGGCGCGGACGGTATTGTCATCAACCCCGGCGCGTTGACCCACTACGGCTACAGCCTTCGGGACGCCCTGCAGGACGTCGGCGCGCCCGTAATTGAGACGCACCTCTCCAACATTCACGCGCGGGAGGAATTTCGGCGCCGCAGCGTCATCGCGCCCGTCGCCCGCGCGCAGATCGCGGGCCTCGGCTGGCGCGGATACCTCTTCGCGCTGGATTTTCTGGTGGATCTGCTCGTCACGGAGGCAACAACATCATGAGCATTCAAAATCGACTTGCCGCCCTGCGCCAGGCCCTTGAGCCCGCCGGCGTCGATGCCGTCTGGGTGTCCCAACCGGAGAATCGACGCTACATGAGCGGGTTCAGCGGCTCCGCCGGGTCCCTGTTCATCACGCCCAATGACGCGCTGCTCGCGACGGACTCTCGATACACAGAGCAGGCGAGCAGACAGGCGAGCGACTACCGCGTTGTCCACATGGCGGGCTCCAGCAGCGACTGGTTCAAAGAGATGCTGGCAAGCATGGGGACCGCCGGGCGCATCGGCTTTGAGGAGTCACACGTCACCGTCGCCACGCACAAACGGCTCACGCAGCTGTGCGGTGAGGCGGGCAAGGAGTTGATCCCTCTTGACGACATGATCGAAACCATCCGCGCCGTCAAGGATGACGCGGAACGCGGCGCGCTGCTCTCCGCTATCCGCATCACGGATGAGGCATTTGTCGAGGTGGCGGAGGGACTGCGGCCCGGCGTCTCTGAGAAGGACGTCGCCTGGCGGATTGAAATGGCAATGCGGAATCGCGGCGCGGAGGCAATCGCCTTTGAGTTGATCGTCGCGTCCGGGCCAAACGGGGCGATGGCCCACCATCGCCCGTCAGAGGACCCCATCGTGGTCGGCGCGCCCATCGTCATCGACATCGGCGCGCGCGTCGATGGCTACCACGCCGATCTCTCCCGCACAATCTGCATCGGCGAGCCGGATGACCGGTTCCGCCGCATCTATGACATCGTCCTGACCGCGCAGGAGACCGCCATCGCAACAATAGAGGCGGGCATGACGGGCGATCAGGCGGACGCGCTCGCCCGGGACATTATCGGGAAGGCCGGGCACGGCGAGGATTTCGGCCACTCGCTGGGGCACGGGGTGGGGCTGGCGGTGCATGAGTACCCGCGCGTTGGCAAGGGCGCGCCGGATGTCCTCTCAAACGGCATGATTTTCACGGTGGAGCCGGGCATCTACCTCACTGACTGGGGCGGCGTTCGGATTGAGGACGTGGTGGAACTGCGGGACGGGCGCTGCAGCGTCCTGAGCAACGCGCCAAAGCTCAGGTTCCAGGGCGGGGGGTAGCGGAATGATTGAGACGGGCGACCTGCGGCGGGGCGTGACAATTGAAATCGGCGGAACGCTCTATCAGTTGCTCGACTTTCAGCACCTGAAGATTGGACGCGGCTCCGCGCAGGTTCGCATGAAGCTGCGCGACATCAAGGGCGGCCACACCATTGAGCGCACCGTTCAGGCCGGGGAGAGATTCACGCGCGCCACGCTTGAAACCCGCTCCGTCCAGTTCCTCTATGCGGATGACGGCCTCTATCACTTCATGGACACGGAGTCCTTTGAGCAGTTCCCCGTTGACCGTGATCAAATTGAGGACTCCCTGCCCTACATGACGGAGAACATGACGCTGGATATGGTCTTCTATCAGAACGAGCCAATTGGCGTGGAGCTTCCCACAACGGTCACGCTGCGCATTGTCGAGACGCCGCCCGCGTTCAAGGGGGATACGGCAAACGCCGGAACCAAGCCCGCCACTGTTGAGACGGGGCTTGTTCTGACGGTGCCGATGTTTATCGAGAACGGCACGGCCATCGTCGTCGATACCCGGACGGGCGCCTACGTGGAGCGGGCCTGATCGGACTCTGACGTCGCCGGCGGGCGCAGCATCTCCCTCAGTTCACCACCACAGTGCGCGCCGACTTTCACATTCACACGCGCGTATCGCCGGATTCCTCACTCTCGCCGGAGGCGCTGATTCGCGCGTGTCAGCGAGAGGGGATCGACGCCATCGCCGTGACGGACCATCACACGATTGAGGGCGCGCTGGCCGTTCGGGAGATCGCGCCGTTTCCCGTCATCATCGGCGCGGAGCTGCGCGCCGCGGAGGGGGAGATCATCGGGCTCTTTCTTGAATCGGACATCCCGCGGGGCCTCTCGGCGCGGGAGACCGTCAAGCGCATCAAGGATCAGGGCGGGATCGTTCAGATTCCGCATCCCTTTGACCGATTTCGACGCAAGCACATCACCCTGAGCGCTCTCCATGACATCCTGCCGGACGTGGACATCATTGAAGCGTTCAACGCCCGCACCACGCTGAAACGCGACATCATGCGCGGGGTCGATTTCATTCGGGAGTTCGGCGAGGAGCACGGCATTCTTCACGTTGGCGTGACGGACGCGCACACCGCCCGGGAGATCGGCAACGCCTACACGGACCTCCCGTCATTTGAGGGGCGTGAGGATTTTCTCGATGTCCTGCGGCACGCGTCGATCCACGGCCGCCGCACAACGCCGCTCATTCACGTGGCCACACGCTGGACGGCGCTGACCAAAAAGCTGCGGCGCAGGCGGCAGCCGCACGCCTGAGGATCGTCACTGCAGTTCTGTAGCAGCACTCCTCAGCTGCTTATCATGTCGAGGAAATTGCTCACGCCCCTTCCGTCGGCCCGATACATCTCCGTGTACCCGCATTGCGTGCATGAGAGCGCGATGAACTTCTTGTTTTGCATGTCAAAGAAGCGGGAATACTTTCCCGTTGTGCGAATCTCTTGTGAATCGTATGATCCCCCGCCGCACTTGACGCAGGCGTAGGTTTTGCTGCCGGTCATGACATCACCCTCCGTCTCCGATTCGTTTGAGCCCGCCGCCCGCGACCCGGGCGGTTCGCGCTCTGTCGATTTCCCGGCAGTTCCCGCCGAGTCGGTTCATGGTGCTATGCTCACGTCCATGATACCCGCCCCCCGGCTCCAGGACGCAGCGGCCCGCCGCTCATTGCGTCTTGGATGGCTCACGACCGGACGGGGTCCCGGCTCCCGCGCGCTCCTGGCGGCGGCGCATCGGGCGATCACGGAGGGTTCGCTCCCCGCAACGATTGACTACGTGATGTGCACGCGGACGCGCGGCGAGACGGAGGGCAGCGATCTCTTTCTGACGCAGGCGGAGGGCTACGGCCTGCCCACGTTCTCCCTGTCCGCGCGCGCATACCGCCGGGGCGGCTCGGAGGATGTGGAGTGGCGGGAGCGCTATAACGCAGACCTGCTGGCGTTCATTCGCAGCCGCCCCGTGGACGTGCTTGTGTTCGCGGGCCTGCTGCTCATCGTTGGAGAGGACATCATTAACGCCGCGCCCGCCCTGAATCTGCACCCCGCCGCGCCCGGCGGGCCGGCCGGGACGTGGCAGGATGTGATCTGGACGCTGATCAGGCAGGGCGCCTCTGAGACCGGCGTGACCATCCAACTCGCGACCGCCGAGGCCGATCAGGGTCCCGCCGTCGCGTTCTGCCGGTTTCCGATACGCGGGCCGGCCTTTGACGAACTCTGGCGAGAGGCGCAGGGTCACTCCGTCGATGCCCTGCGCCGCGATCACGGCGAGGCGTTCCCGCTCTTCGCCCGGATTCGAGAGGAGGGCCTGCGGCGTGAAGCGCTGGCCCTTGTCATCGCATTGCGTCAAATAGCGGACGGCCGTGTGGCCATTCATGACGGAGCGGTGCGGTCCGGCGCGGGCGCTCCCCTGCCGGAGGGGGTGGACATCACCGTGGAGATTGAGGAGGCGCTGGCGGCGCGGCCACAGCCCCCTGATTCCTAGGCGCTTCTCTCCTGCGGCGTGAGCTTGACCGCAGCGCCCTTTGTGTTGAACAGCAGCGGCGGAACCCTGTTCCGGATGGTGTCCCCAGTGATCAGGCACCGCGCGACGCCCGTCATACTGGGCAGCTCATACATCACGTCCAGCAGCACTTCCTCAACCACGGTGCGGAGACCGCGCGCGCCCGTCTTCTGTGAGAGGGCGCGGTCCGCTATCGCCTCCAGGGCATCATCCGTGAACTCCAGTGAGACGCCGTCGATGCGCAGCAGGTTGGCGTACTGTTTGACAAGGGCGTTCCGCGGCCT
>JAAXGS010000098.1 GCA_012271225.1 Dehalococcoidia bacterium
GTCCAGGAGCCGTCGTAGTTGCGGATATTGGGATAGCCCAGCAGCTCCTTGAGCACGAACCAGGTGTGGGAGGAGCGCTCTCCGATACGGCAGTAGGCGATGACGTCCCTGTCCGCGGTCACGCCGCGCCCGCCGTAGATCGCATTGAGCTCATCGGCGGACTTGAACGTGCTGTCCTCATTGACGGCCTGCGCCCATCCGATGTTGACCGCGCCGGGGATGTGGCCGCCCCGCTGTGAGCCCTCCTGCGGGAGATTCTCCGGCGCAAGCAGCTCGCCGCTGAACTCCGCGGGAGAGCGGACGTCCACCAGCACCGATGCGCCCAGGCTGGCGCGCACGTCATCCCGCAGCGCGCGGATGGATGCGTCCGGGTCCTTGGCCGTGTACGACTGCGGCGTATGAGAGGGCGTGTCCGTCGTGGTTGGCCGGCCCTCCGCCAGCCACTTGGCGCGGCCGCCGTTCATGATCTGCACGTTCTCATGGCCGTAGTACTTCATCTGCCAGTAGGCCCATGCGGCGAACCAGTTGTTGTTATCGCCGTACAGGATCACGCGCGTGTCATTGCCGATGCCGGACGCGCCGAGAAGCCTCTCAAACTCGCCCTTCTCGACAACATCCCGCACGACGGACTGCTGGAGCTGGGATCGCCAGTTCCAGCCGACTGCGCCCGGCGCGTGCCCCTGCTCATACGCCGCCGTGTCCACGTCAACCTCAACAAGCCGGACGCCCGGCGCGCTGAGGTTCTGCGAGACCCATTCCGTGTCCACCAATGCCTGTGGATTCGCGTAGTCAGCCATCTCATACCCCACTCGTTTATCTCTTCATTCCCACCGGAAGCCGAACCTGCGTTAGGTTCGCAGTATCACGATGCATCGTCAAGTAGGGACGGGGCGAATGCCGCCAACGCCGCGCCGCATGACAGGGGTATCATGGCGTGAGCCACCCGCCATGCGTCACACCGCCCTGTACCACGCCCATGTCGCGCTCGGCGCGCGCATCGTTGAGTTCAGTGGATGGGACATGCCCATTCAGTATTCGCGCGGCGTCCTGGCCGAGCATGACGCCGTCAGGCGGCGCGCGGGCGTCTTCGATGTGTCGCACATGGGACGCATCCGCATACGGGGCGAGAACGCGGTGGAGAGCCTGAACCACATCGTGACCAGCAATATCCTTCGGCTGCGCGTGGGGCGCGCCCGCTACGGCCTGATCTGCAACGAATCCGGCGGCATCCTTGACGATGTCGTCGTCATGCGGCTGAACACTGACGAGTTCCTGCTGGTCTGCAACGCGGCAAGCTGGGATCGCATTCTGGGCTGGCTCAACGGGCATGCCACGGGAGTGACAATCACGCCGGAGCGTGATGAAACGGCCATGCTCGCCGTGCAGGGCCCCGCCGCGGCTGACATCCTTGCCCCGCTGTGCGGCGGGCCGATCGCGGACATGGGCCGCTTTGCGTGCCGGACGGTGGCCGTCGCCGGCGTCGACGCTATCGTCTCGCGGACAGGGTATACGGGAGAGGACGGATTTGAGGTCATCCTGCCGTCACAGGATGCGGAACGCGTTTGGAGCACCCTGGTCCGTGAGGGGGAAGCGGAGCCCTGCGGCCTCGCCGCCCGTGATGTGCTGCGGCTGGAGGCCGGGCTGATGCTCTACGGCCAGGACATGGATACCGCCGTCACGCCGCCGGAGGCGGGGCTGGAGCGGTTCATGGACATGGATACGGATTTCATCGGCGCGGACAGCATCCGTGCGCACACGCAGAGCGGCATTGCCAAACGCCTAACCGGCCTGATCGCGCCGGGCCGGTCCGCGCCGCGCCACGGCTACCCCGTGCGCCTGAACGACGGGCGGGAATCCGTCATCACCAGCGGCAGCTACTCGCCCTCACTGGGCCGCAGCATCGCGCTTGCCTATCTGCCGATGGACAGCGCCATGCCGGGCGTGGAGGTCGAGGTGGATATTCGCGGACGCGGCGTCCGCGCCACCACCGCGCCGCTGCCGTTTCTACAGCCGCGCCGCTCCTAGCCCGGACGCGGAGTGATTGAGCGCGTTCACCACGTCACCTCCGGCGCGATTCGCTATGATTGGGACACGCGGCGGGGGCGCCGCGCGGGGGCGTGAACGGCGACACGAACATGGCGAACTGGATCAACCAACTCTACTTTGGCGATAACCTGCCCATTCTGCGCGAGCGCCTTTCAGACGATAGCGTCGACCTCATCTACCTCGATCCGCCGTTCAACTCAAACGCCACGTACAACGTGCTGTTCAAGGAGGCGGACAGCGCGCAGTCCGCGGCGCAGATTCAGGCCTTCGATGACACGTGGCACTGGAGCATAGAGGCAGAGGCGACGTATGAGGATGTTGTGGTCAACGGGCCGCGGGCGCTCTCTGACATGCTGCAGTCCATGCGGCGGTTTCTGGGCCAGAGCGACATGATGGCCTATCTGACGATGATGGCGCCCCGCATGGTGGAGATGCACCGTATCCTGAAGCCGAACGGCAGCATCTATCTCCACTGCGACCATACGGCGGGGCACTTCCTCAGAATGCTCCTGGATGCAGTCTTCGGGACTGAACGCTTTCACAGCCAAATCGCCTGGAGGCGGGCGAGCGCGCACAATGACGCGCGCCAGGGTGGCCGACGTCATGGGCGTGTCACTGATACGTTGCTCTACTACTGTAAGGGCGATGCCTGGACATGGAATCAGTTATATGCGCCGTACGATCAGGAATATGTTGAGAGCATGTACAGGCACACCGAGCCTGAGACCGGGCGCCGTTACCGTCTCGACAACCTGACGGGGCCAGGCGGCGCTTCAAAGGGCAATCCTCAATACGAGGTCATGGGTGTGACGCGGTATTGGCGTTACAGTCGGGAACGAATGCAGGAACTGATCGATTCCGGCCGCGTTGTGCAGTCAAGACCCGGAGGAGTGCCCAGTTACAAACGCTACCTTGACGAGATGCCCGGTGCGCCGTTGCAAGATTTTTGGGATGACATCAAGCCTATCGGCTCGCGCGCCAAAGAGCGGCTGGGGTACCCAACCCAGAAACCGGAGGCGCTGCTGGATCGCATCATCAGAACGTCGAGCAATGAGGGTGATGTGATCCTTGACCCGTTCTGCGGCTGCGGCACGGCGGTCGCCGTGGCGGAGCGCCTCAACCGCCGCTGGATTGGCATCGACATCACGCATCTGGCCATTTCCATCATGCGCAGCCGCCTGCAGGACACGTTTGGCGACAGCCTCTCACCCTACAGAGTTGTCGGCCTGCCTGAGGACGTTGAGGGCGCGCGCGCCCTTGCGCAACAGAGCGGCGGCGGCCGATTCGAGTTCGAGTACTGGGCCCTGGGTCTCGTTGAGGCGCGGCCCGCCCGAGACAGGCGGCGCGGCGCGGATGCGGGCGTGGACGGCTATATCAACTTCTTCGACGATAACTCCGGCAGGGCCAGGAGCATCGTCGTGCAGGTCAAGAGCGGCCATGTTGCCCGCAACATCATCGCCGCGCTCAAGGGGGACATGGAACGTGAAAAGGCTGAGATGGGACTGCTCATTACGTTAGAGCCGCCGACGCGTCCAATGCTTGAGGAGGCGACCGCGGCGGGTTTCTACGTGCCGGAGGCGTTCCCCAACAATCGCTTTCCCCGTGTGCAGATCGTCACAATCGCCGAATTGCTGCGGGGAGACCGCCCGGCCCTGCCACGACTCGGCCTGTCAGAAGCGCCGACGTTTCGCCGCGCGCCCCGCATGATCCGTGAAGGGCCCGCCCCGGAGCGCCTGGTGTGACCGTCGTCTGCGCGGCAGGCTGTCGTCCGCGTGCCTGGTGGTGCGCAGTGTGAGGAGTTGCGGACAAGACCGCTAGAATAAAGGCGCCTGCCGCCCCGCATGGCGGCGGGGGAGACGGTACTAACTCGAGGGGACTGATATGCCATTCAATCCGGCGCACCTTCGCTACAGCCGCGAGCATGAGTGGATCGCGCAGGACGACGCTGATCCAACCTCCGCGACCATCGGAGTCACCGACTACGCGCAGGGCGAGCTTGGCGATGTTGTGTACGTTGACCTTCCGGAGCCCGGCGCCGCGCTGATACAGTTCGGGCCGTTTGGCGAGATTGAGTCCGTCAAATCCGTGTCCGACCTGTTCGCGCCCGTTGGGGGAACCGTCACGGAGGTCAACGCGGCGCTGGAGGACCGGCCGGAACTGGTGAATGAGGACCCGTACGGCGAGGGGTGGATGCTGCGGGTCACGATGACCGACGCCGATGAGCTGCAGAACCTCCTCTCACATGATGAGTACCAGGCATTTCTGGGGGGGCTCAGCGGCAGTGAGTGATCACCGCTCCCCGGCTCCGTTCGTTCCCATGACCGAATCGGATCGGCGGCACATGCTCGCCGCCGTTGGGGTCGACACCATCGATGATCTCTTCGCGGACATTCCCGCCGGGTACCACAACCCCCGGCTGGCGCTCCCGCCGCCGCTCTCAGAGAGCGCGGTTCTGTCCCATATGGGGGAGTTGGCCGCCAAAAACGTCACCGCAGATACGGCGCCGTCATTCCTGGGAGGGGGGTTTGCGCGCCACTTTGTCCCCAGCGCCGTTGGGGCGATCACATCACGCGGGGAGTTTCTAACGCCCTATACGCCCTATCAGCCGGAGGCCAGTCAGGGCATCCTGCAGGCACTCTTTGAGTATCAGACGATGGTCTGTGAACTGACCGGCATGGACGCATCCAACACGGGAATGTATGACGGCGCCAGCGCGCTGGCGGAGGCGGCGTTGATGGCATGCCGTCTCACCCGCCGGCGCGTGGTCGCAGTGCACCGGAGCGTCTCACCCATCTATCGCGCCGCGCTTGAGACGTACGCCGGCGCGCAGGAGATTGCGGTCATCGATGGCATGAGTGGCTCAGCGGATGGCGAGCTCGCCTGCCTGATCATGCAGCAGCCGTCCTTCGAGGGGCTCATAGCCGATGATCCGGACGCCCTCGCGGAGGAGATTCACGCGCGCGGCGGGCTGCTTGTCGCGGCGGTCGAACCCGTCTCTCTGGCGTTGCTCAGGCCGCCGGGCGACTACGGCGCCGACATCGTCGTTGCAGAGGGGCAACCCCTGGGCATTGCGCTTGGATTCGGCGGGCCCGGCGTGGGGTTCTTCGCCTGCCGAAGCGCCTATTTACGGCAGATGCCGGGCCGCATCGTTGGCCGCAGCGTGGACGCCGCCGGCCGTGACGCCTTCGTGCTCACCCTGCAAACCCGGGAACAGCACATTCGGCGAGAACGGGCCACGTCCAACATCTGCACGGCGGAGACGCTGGCCGCCATCGCCGTGGCCGTGCACACCGCGGCGCTCGGCCCGCACGGGCTGCGGGAGATCGCGCACAACTGCTATCAGGCCGCCCATCACGCCGCGCGGCGCATTGCCGCTCTGCCCGGCTTCGACATCTTCGACGGGGAGGACGCGCGTTTCGTCAAGGAGTTCGTCATTCAGTGCCCCATGCCGCCCGCGCAGCTCAACCGGCGTCTGCGGGATGAGCATGGAATCGTCGGCGGCATCGATGTTTCAGACCGTGTCCGGAACGGCCTCCTGCTCTGCGTGACGGAGACGACAGGCGCGGCGGACATCGATCGCCTCGTTCGGGCCCTCGCGGATATAGCGGGCGCGGCGGAGCAGCCCTTCGCAGACGATGAGGCAGCTGCCGGGCTTGCGCACTGGCCCGGCGTCACAACCCCGGCGGCGGGCCACGGAGTCGTTCTGGCCGTTGGCAACGCCGCAGCCCGTCAGGCGCCGCTGCTGCTGGACATTTCCCGACCCGGACGCAGAGGCGTGACGACGCCTGCGCCGGCCGTCGCGCCGGGGGAGCCTCCCCTGCCCGCGGCGATGCTGCGCGGCGCGCTGCGCCTGCCGGAGATAAGCGAGCCGGACGTGATCCGCTATTTCACGCGGATCAGCCAGGCCAACTACGCGGTCGATACAACCTTCTATCCGCTTGGGTCCTGCACCATGAAATACAATCCCCGCGTCAATGAGGCCGTCGCCGCCCTGCCCGGGTTCGCGCACGCGCACCCGTATCAGCCGGCGCAGACATCACAGGGCACGCTGGCGGCGCTTCACAGCCTGCAGGAGATGCTTGCGAGCATCGTTGGCATGGACGCGACGAGCCTCGCGCCCTCCGCCGGCGCGCACGGCGAGCTGACGGGGATGCTGCTCTTTCGCGCATGGCACCGGAGCCGCGGGGATCATCGCCGCTCCGTCGTCCTCTCCCCGGACTCTTCGCACGGAACAAACCCCGCGTCCGCCGCCATGGCGGGATTCACTCTCGTCACCGTGCCGACGGACACGATGGGCAACGTGGACATGGATGCGCTGCGCAGGCTGCTGGGGCCGGAGGTGGCGGGCATCATGCTGACAATGCCCACCACGCTGGGCTTGTTTGACCCGCAGACCGCGGAGATCTGCCGCCTGGTGCATGAGGCGGGCGGTCTGGTGTACGGAGACGGCGCGAACCTGAACGCGCTGCTGGGCCGGGCGCGGCTGGGGGATATGGGGTTTGACATTGTGCACATCAACGTCCACAAGACGTTCTCCACGCCGCACGGGGGCGGCGGCCCGGGGGCGGGCCCCGTCTGCGTCTCCGGACGGCTCGCCAAATTCCTGCCCGCGCCCCATGTGGAGCGCGGCGATGACGGCCTGTTTCACCTGGCGGAGCCCGCTGAAACGGTTGGACGCATCGGCTCAGCGGCGGGAAACGTCGGGGTGCTGCTGCGGGCGTACACCTATATCCGCATGCACGGCGCGGACGGCCTGAGAGAGGTCAGCGACGCCGCGGTGCTGAACGCCAACTACCTCCGCGTGCGGCTCAGGGAGCACTATCATCTACCATATGATCGGCTCTGTATGCATGAGGCGGTCTTTGCGGCCACTCGGCAGCGGCGCGACCATGATGTGCGGGCCGGCGATATTTGCAAGCGCCTGCTCGACCACGGATTCTACGCGCCGACGGTCTATTTCCCCCTGATTGTGGACGAGGCCCTGATGATAGAGCCAACGGAGACGGAGAGCCGGGAGACGCTGGACGCCTTTATCGACGCGATGGCGTCAATTGCCCGTGAGGCGGCGGAGAATCCGGACATGGTGCGCGCCGCGCCGCACACCACCCCCGTCAGGCGCATCGATGAGGCGCTGGCCGCCCGCCGCCCCGTCCTGCGCTGGACCCCGCGGGACTGAGGCAGGCGCCTCCCCGCTGTGGGACGGGTGAAATGGATGAGGGGAAACCCTGCCTTGTGGGGCGCGGGGCAGCCGGGCCATGACTGAGACGCGGCCATTGGGGCCGGCGGAGCTCGGGATCACGATGGCGCCGCTTGGCGTCGGCGCATGGCCGTGGGGATCACGGTTCTATTGGGGCTACGG
>JAAXGS010000099.1 GCA_012271225.1 Dehalococcoidia bacterium
GCAATCGGCGGGCAGGCCGTGCCGAGCTTTTTCCTCGCCCTGGCGGTCCTCACCGCGCTTGTTCTCATCGTGGGGTGGTCGCCACCGGTCATCTATGAGCATGGCTGGCACAACCCACTGCGACACTTTCAGATCATGCTCTGGCCCACGCTGCTTCTTGCGTGGGGGTATGCCGCCTATCTGACGCGCCTGACCCGGGCCGGGATGCTGGAGGTCCTGAGCCAGGATTATGTGCGGACGGCGCGCGGCAAGGGAATGGCGGAGCGCATCGTTCTGCTTCGCCACGCCCTGCGCAACGCCCTGATCCCCGTGCTGAGCGTCGCGGGCATTCAGACCGGAGTGCTCCTGGGCGGGGCCGTTGTCATGGAGACCATTTTCGGGCTGCCCGGGATTGGGCGGGGCATTGTGGATGCCGTCTCTGACCGCGACTATCCCGTCGTTCAGACCTACGCCATGCTCTTTGTCTTCATCATGCTGACGGTCAATCTGGTCATCGATATTCTCTATGTGGTTCTGGATCCACGCATCAGCTACGACGCCTGATGGCGTGCGGCGCGCAGGCCTCCCGGCACGTCGCACGCCGTTCAGACCGACGTCTTCAGACGGAGCGCCGCGTGGCTGCTGTTGCTGAGCGCGGCGGAGCGGTCAGGGCCGCACGGCGGATTGGCCGCGCCGTGCGGCGTCACCCCCTGGGCGCGCTCGCGCTCACGGCGCTCATGGGCATGGCGCTTGCCGCGCTGTTCGCCGAACAACTGGCGCCGTATGACCCGCTTGCGCACGATGAGGCGAACGCGCTGTCCGGGCCGTCTGCCGGACACCTCTTTGGCACGGACCGATTTGGCCGCGATGTGTTCAGCCGTGTCCTCTACGGCGCGCGACTGTCCCTCCTTGTTGGCCTGGTCTCCGTGCTGACCGGAACCGTTATCGGCACGGCGATCGGCGTTGTCTCCGCCTATGCGTCCGGAGTGGCGGACCTGCTGATTCAGCGCATTGTCGACGCCCTGATGGCGTTTCCGCACCTGCTGATGGCCCTGCTGCTTGTCGTTGTGCTGGAGCCTTCGGCGGGCAGTGTGATCATTGGCATTGTGGCCGCATTTGTCCCGCAGATAGCGCGCATCGCGCGGGCGCAGGCGCTGGCGGTCAGGGCGGAGCCGTACGTCATGGCGGCGCAGGCGCTGGGCGGGAGCCCGGCGCGCGTTGCGGCGCGCCACGTGCTGCCAAACTCCATCGCGCCGGTGATCATCCACGCCACCGGGTTCATGGAGGGCGCCGTGCTGACGGAGGCGGCGCTGAGCTTCCTGGGGCTGGGCGTGCCGCCGCCGGACCCCTCATGGGGACGGATGCTCAAGGAGGGATCGGAGGGATACCTGGAGGCCGCGCCGTGGCTGACCCTCTTTCCCGGCCTTGCGCTCACCGCCCTCGTTTTCTGCGTCGCCCTCATCGGAGACGCCCTGCGTGATTGCCTTGA
>JAAXGS010000100.1 GCA_012271225.1 Dehalococcoidia bacterium
AGGATGTTCATCATCGTGGACTTGCCGGAGCCGGATGCGCCCATGATGGCGAGCATCTCCCCCTCACGGACGGAGAGGCTGACGCCGCGCAGGGCGGCAATCTCAACCGCTTCCAGACGGTAGATCTTGGTGACGTCCTCAAGCTCAATCACGGACGTCTTCGCGGCGCCTGCCACGGTCATGGCCGGGCGACTCTCACCGCGCCCGCCCGCTGGAACCCGCCCGGCCCGTCGCTGAACCGCAGGAACTCGTCGGTTCCGGCGACATGCATGATGACCTCTTCACCCTCCTCCGCGCCGCTCTCAACAATCACCCAAAAGCCGTCGTTGCTGCCCAGGGTCACGGAGCGGCTGATGATGCCGCCGTCCCGAAAGACGCGCAGCAGGGGTTCCTGAAACGTGCCGTAGATGGATTGCACGGGCACAAGCAGAACGTTCTCCCGCCGATCCACCAGCATCCGCGCATTGGCGTTCATCCCCTCTCGCAGGATCATCCCGGGGGGAGCGGTGACCCGGATCGTGACGGTGAAGAGGGCGATGCCCTGCAGTGATTCCGCCCCCGATGAAACGGAGAGCAACTCGCCGGAGAACGTCTGCCCCGGCAGGGCGTCCAGGGTGATCTCCGCCGCGTCACCCTCCTGAACACGCAGGACGTCCGTCTCGTCAACCTGCCCCACAAGCTCAACCACGGACGTATCGATGATCTCGATGGCAATGCCCGTGTTCCCCTCAAGCGGCTGGCCCGCCTCGGCGTTCAGCTCGGCCACGATGCCCGCGAAGGGGGCGCGGAGAGTCGCTTCCTCACGCCGTTCCAGGGCGTCATCCAGCGCGATCCTCGCTGAGACCACCTCCGCCTCCCTGAGGTGGCGCATGTAGCCCGTCTCTCCTTCGCCCGCGTCCTGCATGGCCTGTTCAGCTTCACCAAGCCGATCCTGCGCCGTGTCAAGCGTGTCCTCCGCCTTCCGCACGGCGGCGGCCCGGTTGTCATTCGCATCGTCCAGGGCGTCGCGGGCCGCGGTCAGGTCATCCCACGCATCCTCAAAGCCCTTCTGCAAGCAGTGGCCGTTGAGGGGATGGGCGTCCGTGTCCTCGCATGTGGGGGCGATCTCACCGGGATAGAAGTTGACGACGCCGTAGACGACGGTTTCAGACCATGGCGTTGCGGGATCATCGCTCGGGGAGCCGCCGGCAAAGATGCCCTGGTCAATATCGGGCTGCGCATCATCGTCGAACAGGGCATCGAGGTCGAGCCCCCACTGGGCGAGAATATCGTCCGGAGAAAGCGCCAACTCGTCAGTGCTGAGCGGAACTCCAAGCCATGCGTCGTACGTGTCGCTGTACGCCTGTTCAGCCTCATCGAGGCCGGTCTGCGCGTCACTCACAATGTCGTCATGCTGCTGTTGAACGTCTATGAGGCTCTTCTGCGCGTCGGAGACTCCGGTTTCCGCGTCCGCCATCTCCTCTTTCGCGTCCGTGAGCAGGTTATCCAGGGCCTCCGTCGCCTCCCTCAGGGCGATGCGCGCCTTTGCGACGTCCATATCGCGCTCCGCCACTGTGGCGTCATCCAGCGTCAGGAGCGCCTGCCCCTCAATGACGGTCTGCCCCTCCTCAATCAGCACATCCTTAACGATGGTGCCGGTCCCGATTCTGAGGGCCTCTTTTGTGGGGAAGCTGAGCGTGCCACCGGTCTGCACCTGGCTGATGAGCTCGCCGCGCGTGACGGCGATCAATTGCTCATTCTCCGTGAGACCACCGCTTGCCTGCTCACCGGAGAGCTGCGTGGTCAGATAGTACGCGCCCGCAACGCCCGCAATGAGAACCGCAATAATCACAATGATCTGCCGCGGCCCCAGGCGCCTCAATGCTGACATTGGTTATTCCCTCTGAACGATCCGACTATCTGAACGCGGCATACCCACGTCCGGCGATCACCGCCTGCCATACGATGAACTGAACGTCATCGCCGCTATCGGGGTTAGTGACGCGAACAGATACGGGGCCATATCACCCGGAGTCGAGCGCCTGTTGAGCGTGCCTGGGCCCCGGGGCGGGGCGTGAATCGATTCGCGTCAGAGGGACAGACCCTCCGCGAGGAGTTCACGGATCTCCCGCACGGTCTCCACCTGCCAATCCGGGTAGCGGGCCTGCATGCGCTCACGGACCGTGCGGCGGAACTCCTGCTCATCCGCGTCCGGCATTTCGGCCTGTGTCTGTTCGGTGAGTTTCGGCATCTCCTCGTTGGCGGAGACGGGGCGCTCATGCCAGTGGCCAATCTCATCCATGGATTCCGTATAGAAAACCGGCACGGGGATGGACATGAACTCGCCGTCCTTGAGGTACTCGTTCATGATGTCCAGGTTCTCATCGCGCGGGAAGATGCGCGTCTCCATCCCGGCCGCCTCGGCGATCTTGATCAGCACCGGCATCCCTCGGAAGACGTCCGGGCACCAATCCTCACCGAGGATCAGCATGCGTGTGGCGCCGGCGTCCTTGGCCCGTCGGAAGAAAGCCGCATCGTCATCCGTGAGACGCGCGCTCTCATAATACTGTTCGAACTTGTCGCGGTTGACCTTGATCTGGGCGATGTAGTCCGCGTATGTGAACCCTGCCGCAAAGCGCTCAGGGGTGACAACCGTCGTCTTTTCCGCCATCTCGATTCCTCCGGCGCCGGGGCGCTTCTATTCCTTTCCAAATTGCGCAGTTCAGCCTATGTTACAACTGATCATGTCCTTGTAACCCATTGTGACCCTGCCATCGGGGTACACAACGATCGGCACAACATCGCCGTACTCGCGCGCCTCATCAAGCCATGCCTGATTCTCGTCCACCTGGCGCTCTTCGAACTCGAGCCCCTGCTGCGTCCAGTCTTCTTTCAGCACAATGCACGCCGGGCAGGTCGTCAGCGTGTACACCACCGGCTTTGCGCCAACCTCTGTTGCCACGTATCCCTCCTATGTGCTCCTCAGCGGGCCTGCGCACGCCGCCCGCTATCTTCCATTCTAGATTTCACGCCGCACTGAGTCAAAGCGGCGGCGCGCGTACAATCATGTGGTCATGGCACGGCTGAACATGGGGGAACTGCTGCGGCGGGCGCTTCCCGGAGAACTTTTTGACTTCTGCCGTTCTCTTGGAGAACTCGCCGCGCCGCGCCCTGTGTACATGGTCGGCGGCGCGGTGCGGGACATCATTCTGGGCCGCCCGCCCCGTGAGGCTGATCTGGTGGTTGAGGGGAGCGCTCCCGATCTGGCACAGGCCGCCATCGAGGCCGGACTTGCGCAGAGAGCCGCTGTCTCCCAGTTCATGACTGTCCGGCTCAGCGTCGGGCAGCATGGCGTCGATCTCGCAACGGCGCGCCGTGAATCCTACACGTCGCCCGGCGCGCTGCCGACGGTCGCCCCGGCCGACATCGAGACGGACCTGCGGAGGAGAGACTTTACCGTAAACGCCGTCGCCGTCTCGCTGAGCGGGAACGATTTTGGGCGAGTTATCGACCCGCACGGCGGCATCGCCGATATGCGCGCGGGCGTCCTGCGCGCGCTGCATCCCGCGTCATTTCGGGACGACGCCACACGGCTGATCCGCGCGGCCCGCTACGCGGCGCGGCTTGGATTCGCCCCGGACGTGGACACGCAGGAATGGCTGGAGCGCGACGCGCCGTTCATCATGACCGTGGGGCCGGATCGCCTGCGCAATGAGTTCAACCGTCTCTGGGCCGAACCCGAGCCCCCGCAGGCCCTGTCCCTGCTGCGCGCGTGGGGAGTGCCCGTTCATATTCCCGGGGGCGCCGCCCTGTCCGACCTCGCGGGTCTTGGCATTAGTTCGGGACAAGTCGCGGCGGTCATGGACGACGGGACAGACATCGCGGATGTGTACTGGGCGCTGCTGGCGGTCACCGCCGCCGGTAAGGAGGACGCGCTGATCCGTGCGTTCAACCTGTCCGGCCGCGCCCGCCGGGCCATCGATGGCATCACGCAATGGAACGCCGCAACGCTGGCGGCGGT
The DNA here is from genome assembly GCA_012271225.1 of Dehalococcoidia bacterium. Classification (GTDB taxonomy): domain Bacteria; phylum Chloroflexota; class Dehalococcoidia; order UBA6926; family UBA6926; genus VXMO01. The sequence continues at coordinate 4,001 of JAAXGS010000100.1, forward strand.
GGGCGCGGCGGATGGGCCGCGCAGGGTCAGCCGGATCGTCCGGGCGTTGGAGGGAATCCCGGATTGCGCGCTCGCCGCGCTGCAGCTCACCGAGCAGGCTGAGGAAACAATCATCGTTGCTTACCGCCGCGAGTGGAGACACATCAAACCCGCGCTGAACGGCACGGACCTGCTCAATCTGGGCGTCCCGCAGGGCCCCGCGATAGGCCTCTACCTCGACGGCCTCCTCGACGCGCGGCTTGATGGCGCGGTGGGCGACCGCTCCGGGGAGGTGAGCCTCATTCGTGAGTGGCTCGCGCGCGGCGCAGACGCCTCTCCCGAATGATCACGCTGCCGGGCAGCCCTCGCTCACGCATCGCATTCTCGCGCTCCTCTTGAAAGAGCAGTTGCTGCGCGTACGCCGCGCGCGGCCCAAATCGGTTTCGCCCCCAGGCCGCGATACGGTCCTCAGGCAGCCGCTCATCGTTGAGATAGAGGCGGCTCACCGCTCTGCTCACCCATCGATCCACCGCGAACGCCTCCGTGTGGTCAAGCGAGAACGCAAGAATGCAATCGGCGATCTTTGGCCCCACGCCCTTCAGGGTCAGCAGCGTCTCCCGGGCGCTTTCCCGGGGCATGGCTCGGAGCGCGGCGAGGCTCAGCGCACCCTCAACCACCATGGCAGCGGCGGAGGCGAGAAACGGAGCGCGGAAACCAAGCCCAATTTGCCGGAGCCGCGCCTCCCCCAACTGCGCCACGACGTCCGGTTCAGGCACGCGATAGACCGTCTGCCCCCACGCCTCATCGGCCGCGCCGCACGCTTCCGCCAGGTTCTGCATGTTGCGCTTGATGCGGGGCAGGTGGCACTGAGCGCTGATCACAAAGCTCACAAGACACTCCCACGGTTCCTGCCGCAGCAGGCGCAGACCGCGCCATCGCCTCTCAATCGGCGCGAGGACGGCGTCCGCGGACAGCGCCTCTGAGATGCCTGCAAGATCATCATCGAGGCGCAGATAGCGGGACACCATCGAGGCCGCCTGTTCCGCGTCCCCGTCAGGCGGACGCGCCGCCACCTCGAGAGCGCCGGGGCTCTTGCTGTCAGCCTCAACGTGCCGGACACGGAGGGGTTGCCCGGACACGACGCCGATCCACCAACCGTCATCGGACTCCGGCGCAGACCAGCCAAACGCCTGACCCTCATCGAGTGAGGCGGCGAGGTCCACGGGCCACGTCAACTCTATTCGCGCCGTCGGGCCATGACGCAGCGGCCTAGTTGTCGTCGTCATTGAACCATCCCCGTATCTCCTCGCCGACGCGGTCAAGCGTCGGGGTCAGGACGGTTGGCGTGGGGAGGGCATCGATGAACGCCGCGCCGTATGCCCGGCTCATCACGCGGGAGTCCAGAACAACGATGACGCCCTGATCCCGCGCGTTGCGCAGCAATCGGCCAACGCCCTGTTTGAATCGCAGCAGCGAGCGCGGAATCTGAAACTCATTGAAGGCGTTCTCATAGGTCTCGCCGCGCGCCGCGACGATGGGGTCCGACGGCACGTCAAACGGAAGGCGCGCGACGATGAGCGCCCGCAGCGCGTCGCCGGGCAAATCCACGCCCTCCCAGAAGGCGGCCGCGCCCAGAATAACAATGCGTTTCCGCAGGCGGGCAATGTCCGCCAGGCGATCCGGTGAGCCGTCAATGCCTTGCCCCAGCACGGTGATGTCATGCTCACGCAGCGCGGGGTGGACGTGCTGGTAGGTCTCACGCAGCGACGCATGCGACGTGAACAGGGCCAGGACGCCCCCGCCCGCGGCGGTCGCCACGTCCACAATTGCCCTCTGGGCGGCCCTGCCGTACGTGTTGCTGTTTGGGCCCGGCATGTCGGCGGGAATGAACGCCGCGGCGGCATCCTCAGGGCCGGCGGTCAGGTTCAGCCTCAACTCGGACGGCTCCTCCAGCCCAAGCCTTTCACTGATGAACGCGAATGAACTGTCCGTGGTGAGCGTTGCGCTGGTGAGGACGATGGATTTGCGGTCCGCGAGCGGCCCGGCTGTCAGATGCGGCGCAACGCTCATCGGCGCCCAGTGCAGCGCGAGTCCCCGCCGTGGGTCGCGCGGCGACTCAACCCACGTGATGTCCGTGTGCGGGTCCGCGCCGCGCACAACCGCTGAAAGCCGCGCGCGCAGATCGGCGATGCGTCGAGAGACATCATCAACCTCCATGGCGGCCGCGGTTCTCCTCCGCTGAGCCTGCAGCGCGGATCGCAGACGTGAATCGACGACGTCCGCCAGCGCGCCCAGCGCGGCGTCCACGTCCTCCCATGTTCGCGTGATCTCGCGCCATTGTTCCGATTCACGCGCGCCTGAGTTCAGACGCAGCACATCGCCGCCGCGGTCCGTCCGCTCGGCCGAAAGCAGTACGCGAATAAGCGCAAAAAATTGATCGGCGCGTGTCGCCGCGTTTCCTGCTGCCGCCGCGACTGCGGCGGCAGCAGCCTCAATGTCCGCCCGCCCCCGCCCCGCGTCCCCGTCCTGGCCGCCGGCCAACAGAGCGGCCATGATCTGCGGGCGTCCATCGTCAGAATCCGTGCCCAGGCTGCCCATCAATTCGGTGATCTCCGCGTGATCCACAGAGCGGTGATAGTGATCGGTCGCCTCGCGCTCAAGGTTATGCGCCTCATCCAGGATGACGTGCGGAATGCTGCCCAGGACGCTGCCGGATGCGGATGAGTCCGCCAGAAGCAGGGCGTGATTCGTGACAATCAGGTGGGCGGCCTGCGCGGCGCGGCGCGCGCGGCCGCTGAAGCAATACCCCTGCTGCTCATAGGAGCATCCGCCGTGCCCGGGCTCAGACCCCGCGGACAGGACGGACCATCGGGCGATCTCATGCTCATCCACCAGCAGCTCGCCAAGGTCTCCGGTCTCCGTGGACTCCAGCCAGACAATCAGGCGCGCCAGAAAGACCGCATCCCCCGGCCGGGTGTCCAACATGCCGAGGCGGGAGAGCAGGCGAGAGATGCACAGGTAGTTTCCCCTGCCCTTGAGGACGGCGACTTTGAGGGCATCCGGGGCAAGGCCGAGCGCTCGCATCGCGATGGGAACATCCCGCGCGGCGAGTTGCTCCTGCAGGCCGCGCGTGGACGTTGCGACCACCACCTGCTCATCGATCGCCTCCGCGCGCCAGATGGCCGGAATCAGATATCCCAGTGATTTCCCCGTGCCGGGAGGCGCTTCCAGCAGCAGCGTGCCGCCCTGCTCTTGGATATCCAGAACGGCGGCGGCCATCTGCGCCTGCTGTGG
>JAAXGS010000101.1 GCA_012271225.1 Dehalococcoidia bacterium
GCTGGGCTTTGTGCGGAAGGTGTCGCTGCCGGACTACGGCGTGCCGGAGGCGGGCAGCGTCACCACGGAGGGAGACGCCGTCACGCGGGCGGCGGCGCTGCGCGAGATGAGCGCGCTGACCGGGGCCGGCGTCCGCGTGGGCGTGATCTCCAACGGCGTGGACAACTGGACGAGCGCCCGGGACAGCGCAGACCTCCCGATCAACATTGAGATCGACCCGGACCGGTCAGGCCAGCACGATGAGGGAACGGCCATGCTGGAGATCATCCATGACCTGGCCCCCGGGGCGGACCTGGCATTCTCCGGGCCTGCCACCTCACTCGAGATGGCGGAGTCCATCCTTTGGCTGGCGGAGGAGGCCTTTGACGGGGCCGGGGCGGACATCATCGTCGATGACTTTGGATTCTTCGGGGAGCCGTACTTCGAGGACGGCCTGATCGCTGAGACGATGCAGCGGGTGACGGACAACGGCCGGATCTACGCCAAGTCCGCGGGCAACTACGCCCAGCGGCACTGGATGGGCGATTACACCCCCGTGGCAGGCGATACTCTGCACGACTTTGGCGGAGGCGAGACGTCCATTCAGGTGTACGCCTCCGGAAGCACGTGGATCGTCCTGCAGTGGAACGATGAGTGGGGCGCGTCCGGAAACGACTATGACCTGTGGGCCTGCAATGAGGGCTACGCGCGAACGTCGTATAACTACCGGAACGGTTTCTGCGTGGCGGGCGGAAACCCGCAGGAGGGCGACGGCGACCCGTATGAGGTGGTCACGTTTCCCAGAGACGCGCCGGGCCGGTGGATGGACGTGTATATCGATGGATACTCCGTGTCCCCCGGGGGACGGCTGAAGATCTTCGTCATCTCCGGCACGCTCGCGGAGGAGGACCGGGTTCGAGCGGGGAGCCTGAGCCCCACCGCCGGGACGAATGGCGTCCTGTCCGTGGCCGCAATCAGCGTGCTCGATCCGGGCGATGACACGATTCAGTCGTACAGCTCACACGGGCCGTGGGAGGTCTATTTCCCTGCGTATGAACTCCGGCAGAAGCCGGACATCAGCAGCAGCGACGGGGTGAGCGTCACGGGCGCGGGCGGCTTCCCCTCAACGTTTTATGGAACATCCGCCGCCGCGCCGCACGTGGCCGGGCTTGCCGCGCTGGCGCTGGAGGCGGACCGCGCCGCGCATCCCGGCACGCACCGCCGCGCCGCCGCCGATCGAGTCGAGCAACTCCTGACGGACAGCGCCGTCGATGTGGGCGAGCCGGGCTTCGATACCGTGTTCGGACACGGACGTGCGGACGTGCTCGCCGCCGTCAGGCAGGCGGGCCAGCTGCCCGTGACGGGATTTGTGGTGGACTCCACCGGAGACGGAGCGGATTCCGACACAACGGACGGCGTCTGCGATGACGGCGCGGGCAACTGCACGCTGCGCGCCGCCATTCAGGAGGCCAACACCCTCACGGAGGCGAACATCACATTCGACATCTCCGGAACCGCCCCGCACACCATCCAGCCCGCATCCGCCCTGCCGGACATCGTCTCCCGGGTCGTCATCGACGGGGGAGGCGTGGACGGGCCGGAGGTGATCCTGGACGGCGCCATGGCGGGCACGGGCGTCGATGGGCTGACCCTGCAGGGGGCGGACAGCGAGGCGCGCGGCCTGATCATCGTCAACTATGACGGCGACGGGATCGTGGTGGACGCGGATACGGTCAGGCTTCAGGGCAACCGCGTCGGCACGGACGGCTCCGCGGATCAGGGGAACGGCGGGTCCGGCGTGCTGATCACGGGCGCGGAGGCGTCCGTCACGGGGAACGTGCTCTCCGGCAATGCGGGAAGCGGCGTCACGGTCAGCGGCGCGAACGCGGGAAGCGCCTACATCGCGCGCAACCGGATTGGGCTGGCCGCAACGGGCGACGGGGCGGTGGGGAATGATGGCGCGGGCGTGCGCATCGCGGGCGGCGCGCTGAACGCCACGGTGACGGAGAACATCATCGCCCACAACGCCAATGGCGTGGTCGTCGTGGGGGACTCAACCGCCCGCGCGGTGATCTTCCTGAACTCCATGTACTCCAACACTACGCCGGGCATTGATCTGGGTGATGACGGCGCAACGGCCAATGACGCGGGGGATGTCGATATGGGCCCCAATGGGCTGCAGAACACCCCGGAGCTGATGGAGGCCGCCGCCAACGACACGCATATGGCAATTTCCGTCAGCCGCAGCGCGATCACCGTGCCCCACACGATGGATTTCTACATCACCTCATCCTGCGTCTCCGAGGTTGGCGAGGGGGAGACCTGGATCCACAGCGAGTACGACAGCATTTCCCCCGGCGACCATACGATTGAGGTGTGGAGCTTTGAGCACGGCGGCGTGACGGGGGAGTACGTCATCGCGGTGGCGGACGCGGGGGACACCCGTAACAACAGCTCTGAGTTCTCAAAGTGCATCGCGCTAAAAACGATCCCTGACATCGTGCTGAGCGCGCGCGTCGACATTCTCTCTGAGGGCGACAGCGCGGACTACTCCGTGAGCCTGGCCGCGGATCCCGCGGGCAGCATGACGGTGGATATTGTCAGCAGCGATACGGATGTTGCCACGGTCTCGCTGTCCTCCGTCACCTTTGATTCAACGAATTGGGACACGCCGCAGACGGTCACTGTGACGAGCGTCGATGACAGCGACCTCGTCGACGGAGTCGCTTTCATCCAGCACACGACCGATAACGTGGAGTCGTCTTTCCCGCTGGGCACGGTCTCCGTTCAGGTGGTTGACGATGATCGGCACGGCCTGGTCCTCTCCACCCGGGAGCTGTCCGTGCCTGAGGGCGGCTCAAACATCTACACCATCGCGTTGGACTCCGCGCCAACCGGCAACGTTTCCGTGTCCTGGAAGATAATCCAGCCTATGAGTTCCATACGGATCGCCGGTTTACTCTCCCGGCATACCTTCACTGCGGACAACTGGAACACGCCCGTGACGGTTACCGTGGCGGAAGCGCAGGATGCTGATATTGATGATGACGTGGCGGGTATCAGCCACACCGTGGAGGTTGGCGGGGTTTCCTATGTGGCGGACGCAATTACTGCCACCGCTGTGGATGATGATGAGCTGCCGCAACTGACGTTCTCACCGTCCACCGTGTCCCTGACCGAGGGATCATCTGACGGCGCGTACACCGTGCAGCTGGCTGAGGCGCCCGCCGCCGCCGTCACCATCTCCATCGCCAGTGACGATCCCGCCGCGGTGAGCATCCCCACCGGCTCCTCCAGTTTGACGTTCTCCACCACCAACTGGAACCAGCCGCAGACGGTCACGGTGCGCCCCGTGAACGATGATGACGGCCGGGATGAGACCGTCGAGGTCAATCACACGGTCACGTTTGGCGGCCCGCCGTATGACATTGGCGCCGTGACCGTGCAGGTCACCGATACCGATACGGCCCCGTGGTTCATTGAGGAAGACCCTGCGGCGCGGACCATCGAGGAGACGGCGAGGCAGGGCAGTGACGTTGGCCCGCCGCTGACCGCCATCGATCCCGCCGGCGGCGCGGTGTCCTACACCCTGAGCGGGGCTGACGCCGCCCACTTCACCGTCAGTCAGACCGATGGGCAGATCAGCCTGGCGGCCGCGCTGGACTATGAGTCCCCCTCTGATGCGGACACGAACAATCAGTATGAGTTCACCATCACCGCCGCGAACGCCGCGAATCAGACGGACGCGATCAGCGTGACCGTCAGGGTGGAGGACGTCACGCAGGAGGCGCTGCCGCCGGATCCCCCCACTGCGCTGAGCGTGGCGGCGGCGAGCGCGCTGTCCACCGGACTCACCGCGTCCTGGACGGCCCCGGACAACATGGGCCGCGCGGCCATAGATGATTACGATATCCGCTACCGCCCGGATGGCAGCGTCGCCTGGACGCTCATCGACTACACGCCAATCAGCACGGAATCCGTCATCATCGACGCGCTGTTGGAGGAGACCTCCTACGGCGTGCAGGCGAGAGCGGTGAACGTGAACGGCCCAGGGGGCTGGTCTGACGTCGCCACCGGCAGCACCGCCCCCGTCAATAATCCTCCGGCCTTCCCTGAGGGCGCGACGGCCGCGCGCAGCGTGCCGGAGAACACCGCCGCGGGTGAGAACATCGGCGACGCCGTGACGGCAACGGACCCGGACGCCGGAGACACGCTCACGTACACCCTGGGCGGAACGGACATGGACTCGTTCGCCATCGTCGCGGCCAGCGGCCAGCTGCTGACCAAAGAGCCCCTGAACTATGAGGGCAAGTCCAGCTACACGGTCACTGTGACCGTCACGGACAGCCAGGGTGAAACCGACTCTGTGACGGTCACGATTCGCCTCAACAACGTGGCGGAGCCGCCGGGCAAGCCGCCCACGCCGGTGATTGTTCCCATGACCCACGATAGCATTGACATCCGGTGGGAAGATCCCCCGCACGACGCCGGCGAGAAGGGACCCATCCTCGCCTGGAGGGTGAGGGTGTCACAAGCAGGCGCGTCGGCGTCGCTATACAGCTTCTTCGAGTGCTGGAACACCACGCACTGCAAGCAGGACCAACCCGATAACTTCAACAGATACACCTTCACCGGCCTGACCTCCGGCGCCAGAACTACTGCGAGAGTCCAGGCCTACACCAGCAGCGCCCCCGGCGTGGTTGACGCCGGCCCTTGGTCGGTCTGGTCCGATAATCGTTGGACCAAGTCATGGCCCCAGGATGAGCCCGAGTTCCCGGCAAAGACCTCCACCCGCAGCGTGGATGAGAACACCGCGTCGGGCACGGACCTGGGCGCTCCCTTCGTCGCCACCGACGATGAGAACGACACCATGACCTACAGCCTGGCCGGAGACGACGCGGCATCCTTCGCCATCGATTCCGCCACCGGCCAACTGTCGACCAGTGCGGAACTGGACTATGAGACGAAGGCCACCTACACGGTGGAGGTGCAGGTCACGGACGGCTTCGGCCCCTATCGGGAGGACGGAACGGACAACTCCATCGATGACACCGTCACCGTGACCATCACGGTCAACAACGTGAATGATCCGGGCGTGGTGACGCTGAGCCTCTCAACCGCCACGCCGGGCGTCGACACGGTGGTGACGGCAAGCCTGAGCGATGACGACGCCGCGGCGCCCACGCCCGCGTGGGCGTGGGCGCGCTCCTCGGACTGGGACGGCGCGTCCGGAACGTGGACCACCATCACCGGCGCCACGTCGGCCGCGTACACGGTGACCACGGCTGACCTGCAGCACTCCCTGCGCGCCACGGCGACGTACACGGACTCGTTCGGCGCGGGCCAGACCGCTGAAGCGATCCTCAGCGCGGCCGAGTCGCCCCCGTCCTTTACGGACGGGGAGTCCGCCGCGCGCTCCGTGGATGAGAACACGGGCCCGGGGCAAGACATCGGCGCAGCCGTGACCGCGACAGACCCGGACCCCGGTGACACGCTCACGTACACCCTGGGCGGGGCTGACGCCTCCGCGTTCCGCATTGAGTCCGCAACGGGCCAGATCATGACCCGCGCGGCCCTCAACTATGAGGTCAGGAACGAATACATCGTGGAGGTGAGCGTCACAGACGGCAATCCCGATGCCGCGCCGGACGATACAATCGAGGTGACGATCACGGTCGCCAACGTGAATGAGCCGGGGACGCTGATCCTGTCAACGGGGCAGCCGCAGGTTGGCGAAGAAATCACCGCCTCAATAGTCGATCCGGACGGCGGCGTCACCAACGCGCGATGGCAGTGGGCAAGACGGGATGACCTGGCTCAGCCCTTCCACCAGATCCCGGGCGCGACTGACGCGACATTCACGCCCGGCAACGCTGAAGCGGGCAAGCCCCTGTCTCTCACCGTCTGGTATAACGATGCCCTGGCGAGCGACAGACTGCTCGTCATCCCCGACCCCGGCACGCAGCCGGTGAACGCGCCGCCCGTCTTCACGGATGCCCCGCCGCACACGCGCTCCGTGCCGGAGAACACGCCGTCCGGCCAGAACGTGGGCGCGCCGCTTGCGGCGACCGACGCGAATGGCGATACGCTGACATACACCATCGGCGGGGCGGACTCGCGATACTTTGACGTCAATGACAGCGGGCAGTTGCTGACCCGCCTGCCACTGGACCGTGAGACCGCCGCCAGCCGCACCGTCACGGTCACCGTCACGGACGGCAGAGGCGGCTCTGACACCGTCGAAGTGATCATAGCCGTGACAAACGTTGGCGAGCCGCCTGCGCAGATGGCCCCGCCGCGGGTGACTGTGGAATCCCCCACCAGCCTGCTCGTGTCCTGGACGGCGCCGGAGACCACCGGCCGGCCGATCACCTACTATGACATCTACTACCGGGAGCGTGGCGCCACAAGTTGGATATTTGCGCCCATTGCACTATTCGACTCGAGTGCCATGAACGAGAGGTCCCGCGTGATCACGGATCTGACTGCGAACACCACATATGACGTGTACGTGACGGCCACCAACGGGGAGGGCGTTTCGGAACCTTCCGACAGCACAGAGGTCACAACCGATCCCATGCCTCTGGCCTCCATCCTTGAGGTCAGCGCCGCCTTCCTGTCCATTGAGGCGTGGCACGCCGCGGAGTTCACGGTCGCCGGCAAGAGCGACGCCACTCCGCAGAACATCACGGTCACCGTGACATCCAGCGATCTGGACGTCCTGTGGGTGGAGAGCCCGGCCAGCTCCTGGCCGGCGGATGATCCGTCGGACATCCACCCCGGGGAACTGCGCCTTGAGGCGGACGCCTTCACCAATGCGCAGACGGTGACGCTGCGCGGCAACATCGCGGGGGCGGAGGCCATCACCCTTGAGGCGGAGGGGTATGGGCCCTACGTCATCGCCGTGCGCGTGGCGCCGTACGGGATCATCACGGATCCGGCGGAGTTCTACAGCTGCGGGTTCGGGCCGTATGACTTCGCCATCGCCCTGCGCAGCATGGATGAGAACCTCATCTGGGGGCAGTACAGCGAGGTGAACGGCCTGGCGCGGACCTGGGACCGAAGCGACGCGGCGAACCGGCTGATTCAGCGGCTGAACAACCACTACGCGGATGTGGTGACGCCGGCGATGGTGGCGGCGAATAACGCGGAGCACCGCGCCCTGAATGCCCTGCGCGCCGTGTCCGATGACGCGGAGGAGTTCATCGAGGAATCCGCGCAGGCCTTCGCCGCCTATGAGCGGACGCTGGATGAGCTGGAC